>NZ_DBGB01000039.1:0-83650 GCF_002295765.1 Sphingobacterium sp. UBA865
AATAAATTTGAGACAGCTTCATAATATCTTATCACAGTATGCCCCTGTCTAAAGCAGAATCTTACGACTTACCGCTTTATCGATGGTAATATATCCCGGGTAGAATACCGACTGCCCTGCGATATTGATAGAAGGTTTCACTTTTAACGTAAATATTCCCTTTTTATTCTCATCGCTTGACATTAAAAAATCCTGCAGGTCCGAATTCTTTAATAAATCATAGATATTGGTCGCTATACGCACATTGGCCACAGTAGATTCTCCGGGCTCTATTTGTAATGATTGATTGACAATCCCTTCCACAAGCTGCTGTCCACCATAAAGAATGATATACTGAAACTTATTAATGGATGCCTTTTTGAGCGTCGGGTTGTCTATTTTAAGCCGGATAACTGCATTCAATGGAATATCTTTCCGCAAATAGGCCAACGCCAGGCTCGGCGCTGCTCCCAGGTCGATTTGATTATTCTTGATCAGTCGTTGCAATGATGTACCGGCCAACCGTATACTATCTACCGATTCCACATCGAACTTACATTTCGCCAAATTCTCGATCTGTGCCTTTTGTCGATTCACGCCGCAGCCGGAGATAAACAAACCCAGCAGAACCAAACATCCAAATAAAATTTTCTTGCTCATAATCCCTATTTTCCTCCAAATTTATATAAAACTCCCAGTGTAAACAATGGGTACCCTGCTTTTAAATAGGTATTACTTTTAAAACCAAATACCATACCGTTCGTATATTGCAGCTTCCATCCTTTCCCTAAGCCCATCCTTGTATAAAATACAGGTTCAATAAGCATATTGTCTTCTTTCTCTGCCGGAAGACCATCAATAGCGAAATTCTTCATCCGCATATTGCTCAACCGAATGATGGTACCGTAATCGATATCGTGCCGGTTGCCAAACAACTTTAGGGCATCCTTTTTCTCCGATGAAAAGTTTACCTGCACAAACACCTTTTCAAAATCCATATCCTTCGTTTCCACAATAGCTTGTCCCATCGTCGACGAACGCTTATCAACCACACTGGTATTGCCTAGCCCATACCCCCCGTAAACCTCAAACACACGATTGTTTTTCCGACCAAAACGTGTATAATAGCCAATCCCCGCTTCGCCCATCTTTTGCGCATAGTCTTTGATATTGGATTTATTATCCACATAGGAACCATTGGCGATGACAGCTACATGATCGGTTACGGCTACCCCCAGGTTGGCCGATACATTAGCCTTTGTATTGATATTACCGGAAACATATACCTCGCCAGCTTCTGTAAACATCGGCGCTGAAGGCACATTAGGCATGTAAATCGAACTACAGGAATAAAATGAACAGGCAAATAACCCCGCACACAAACCATATCCAAACTTGTTGTATTTCATATGTAAGTATTTATTCAATCGTGCTTGCATCCAATGGTATTCCGGAATGTTTCGCCTATTGTCTTAAAAACACCTATCCTTTATAAAAATTGTACCAAAGCTTTACATTTAACAGAAAATAACAATTTAAATAAAACCAAAACCTTAACGCACTCATTACCAACTCCGATAAATTGGCGGGGCAGCAACGCTGCGGGCCAACGATATTGCCAACAGTGGCTCTGTGCAACGAAAGTGCAGCAAGTAGCATCCGATTTCGTTCCTATTGCCCAAGGGTAGATCCATGGGAGAACAGACAAACAAAAAAAGGCATCAATTTCTTGATGCCTTTCCAATATTGTTGCAAAACCTTACGCTTGTTCTGTAGGAACTACAGATACATAAGATTTATTGTTAGCTTTTTTACGGAAAACTACTTTACCGTCTACTAAAGCGAACAATGTGTGGTCTTTACCAATACCAACGTTTGTGTCAGGATTGTGTTGTGTACCGCGTTGGCGTACGATGATGTTACCAGCGATTGCTTGTTGACCACCGAAGATTTTGATACCTAAACGCTTGCTATGTGACTCACGGCCGTTCTTAGAACTACCCGCACCTTTTTTGTGTGCCATTTCTTTATCTTAATTTAAGACTATTTGTCTGATTAAAAATTCAATTATAACGTAATACCAGTGATCTGGATTTTAGAAAATTGTTGACGGTGACCGTTTTTCTTTTTGTAGCCTTTACGACGTTTTTTCTTGAAAACGATAACTTTATCGCCTTTTAAATGAGACAAAATTTTAGCCGAAACTTTTGCACCAGCAACGCTAGGTGTACCAATGGTAAATTTACCACCGTCTTCTGCTAACAATACATTGTCAAATTCAATACTAGCGCCTTCATCTCCTTGTAAACGGTGTACAAAAAGGAACTGGTCTTTTGCAACCTTAAATTGCTGTCCTGCTATATTTACTATTGCGTACATTGTTAATTAATTAAATGTGTTATTAAATGAAGGGCAAAAGTAATCAGTTTTTATCATAATTCAAAGACAAATTTACTTTTTCGTTTCCATTTAAACGTTATCAGTTGAACAACATGACCTTAATCCGTATTAGGCAATGCTGTTCACGCCTGTTTCCGCTTACCAAACCAAAATTCTTTTCTCCGGTGCCACATACATTTTTGCTGTAGGCTGTACATTAAATGCTTTATAGAAAGCCTCCATATTGTATACGGGACCATTTACCCGAAATTGTTCGGGGCTATGTGGATCAACTTTTAAACGTAGCCGCATGCGCTCATCGCTGCTCTTTACGCGCCACACTTGCGCAAAACTCAGGAAGAAACGTTGATCTGGAGTAAAACCATCAATCTTGTCCTGCCCCTGCCCTTGTTTGGTTAATTTAAAGGCATCATAGGCAATATTTAAACCGCCGATATCCGCCAGGTTTTCACCTAAAGTAAGCTCACCGTTTACATGTTGATTGTCCAACAGTGTAAAACCACCATATAACTTCGCTACCTGATTAGCGCGTTCCGTAAACTGTTTCGCATCCACGGCAGTCCACCAATCGTTCAAGTTGCCGTCTTTATCATATTGGCGCCCCTGATCATCAAAACCATGAGTCATCTCGTGTCCGATAACGGCACCGATAGCGCCATAATTGATTGCATCGTCCGCGTTGGCATCAAAGAAGGGGAACTGCAAGATGCCGGCCGGAAATACAATCTCATTATACGGTGGATTGTAATAGGCATTCACCGTAGGTGTTGTCATCAGCCATTCTGCCTTGTCAACCGGTTTACCGATTTTACCCACCATTTCTTTATAAGCATGCTTTGCAGCAGACTGCAAGTTGGCATAGTAGGTATCTTTGGCTACCTCCACGTCACTATAATCTTTCCACTTCTCCGGGTAGCCGATTTTTTTGGTGAAGGCTTCCAATTTTTCAATCGCTTTCTTTTTGGTTTCAGGCGTCATCCAGTCCAATTTCTCAATGCGGTTCTTGTAGACTTTCTGCAAATTGTCGACCAATTCGAGCATTCGTTTTTTTGCTTCGGGCTTGAAGTATTCATCCACATACAACTTACCCACAATCTCGCCAAGATTCTCGTCCGCCGAACTCACCATCAGCTTCCACCGCTCTTTCTCCTGCTTCTGACCATTCAGGGTTTTCCCGAATAATTCAAACTTGGCCTCCCGGAAACCTTTGCTCAGTGCCGCCGCAGAAGCATTCGCTAAATCTGCTTTTAGCTTTGTTTTCCAGCTATCTAAGGACTGCGACTTCAACAAATTATTTAAAGCAAGGTAAAATTTTGGCTGCTGTACCAAAATCGTGTCGGTCTTCACATCCAAGCGTCGCAGAATATCTTTCCAGTTGAGGTTTGGCGTTTGCTTCTGAAATTCCTGTACCGCAAATTTGTGGTAGTTTTTAATGGGATCCCGCAATTCTACAGGTGTGGCATGCGATTTGGCAATTTCTGTTTCCAGGCTTAGCACTTCCTCAGCCGACTTTTGGGCATTTGCCCCTTCACCGATCAGTCCGAATAACTTGACCAGATACGCGACATAGGCCTCCCGGATCTTCTTCGCTTTCTCATCCTGATCTAAATAATAACTTGCTTCAGGCAGGTTGAGTCCCCCCTGAAAAAATTGCAATGCATTCTTAGTGCTGATCCGGTCATCCGCGGCGACATAAAAGGTAAAAAGATCACCATCGCCCTCCTTAAATCCATCTGCAGCATACGCAATCAATTCATCAATACTTTTCAATCCATTGATTTTTTGAATGGCCCCTTCGATCGGTTTCGCACCCAATTTATCGATCGTCACCGTATCCATACCACTCGCATAGAAATCGCCAGCCTTTTGCTGATCTGAACCTTTTTTGTTGTCGGACTTTGCGGCCCCTTCCAAAATAGATTTCAGGTTTGCCAGATTTTCGTCGGCGAGCACATAAAAGGAGCCCCATCCTGTTTCCGATGCCGGGATCTGCGTATTTTTCATCCAGCTTCCATTCGCATATTGGAAGAAATTATCTCCTGGATTCACCGTCGTATCCATACCTGAGACATCAAAAAAATTTGTGCGGACCTCCTGAGCAGTATCGCTTTTCTTATTTGACTGACATGACATCATCATTAAGACCATGGATAGCGTCCCCCATTTGACTTTTTGTATCATATTTTAAGAGATTAAAAGCGTATTTAAATTTTACTTCAAAAGTTTCACTTCGTACAGATCCTTCCGCCTATCCTTCTTCACTTTAACAGTACCATACTCATGTAGGTCGCGCAGCGCATACAGATCAACGTCGGCAATAAGCACCATCTCCGCATTCGGTGTCGCCTCGGCTTTGATGGCATTATTGGGAAAAGCAAAGTCTGAAGGAGTAAAAACGGCGGACTGCGAATATTGTATATCCATATTATTCACACGCGGCAAATTACCCACAGAGCCAGCAATAGCCACATAACATTCATTTTCTATCGCCCTGGCCTGCGCGCAGGTACGCACCCGGATGTACCCGTTTTGGGTATCCGTCATAAAGGGCACAAATAGAATCTGCATGCCCTGATCGGCCAAAATACGGCTCAGTTCAGGAAACTCGACATCGTAACAGATCAACAGCCCTACTTTACCACAATCGGTGTCAAATACTTTCACTTCACTACCACCCACCATACCATAGTATTTAAATTCATTTGGCGTGATATGAATTTTTTTAAACTCATCCAGCTTACCGTTGCGATGACAGAGGTAGGAAACATTGTAGAGTTTTTTGTTTTCCATCAATGGCATGGAACCCGCAATGATATTAACGTTGTAGGATACAGCAAACTGTTGAATGCGGTCGATAATCTCGGAGGTATGCTGCGCAAGCCTTTCCATCGCCAGGCGCTCGGGAAGATCGTTATAAGGGCTCATGAGCGGCGTATTGAAAAATTCCGGAAACATGATAAAATCTGTTCCATAATCACTCACGGTATCCACAAAAAACTCGATCTGATCATAAAATGCCTCCAGATTATCAAACAAGCGCATCTGCCATTGCACCAGCCCCAAACGGATCGTCTGCTTGGTGGTCGAAATGGACCGTGTCTCTGACTCATAATAAATATTATTCCATTCCAACAGGGTAGCAAACTCCATCGATTCAGCATCTTCAGGCAGATAATGCTTGAGTATTTTTTTGACATGAAAATCATTTGAAAGCTGAAAGGTCAGCGTCGGATCATAGATCTCCTTGCGTTTGACTTTCTCGATGTAAACCCGCGGACTCATTTTATCCGCATAGTTATGGTAATTGGGAATACGGCCCCCGGCAACAATACATTTGAGGTTCATCTGTTCACACAGCTCCTTACGCGCATCATAGAGACGCCGGCCGAGACGTAACGCCCGATGTGCCGGATGAACAAACACTTCTATCCCGTAAAGGGTGTCTCCATCATCACTATGCTTGGTAAACTTACCGTCATCGATAATCTCATAATAGCTATCGTAAATATTATTCTTTTTTGAATTCAGGATAATGGACAAGGCACAGGCAACGACATGTCCATCAATCTCCACACATAATTGCCCTTCGGGAAATATATCAATCAAATCCTGAATATTTTCCTTTGACCAGGTCTCACCTGCACCATCATAAGCCTGTTCCATCGATCGTTTCAAATCAACATAATCCTTCTTTGTCAAGTTCCGCACTTGAATATCCATATAAATCTCCTTTTTGAATTAGTTATCTAAATTTAGTAAAAGTAAATGCCAAGTCCAAAACTAACAATAGCCCACAGGCGAATATCAGATGGCATCCAACTTTATATTTTAGACAGTGCTTACTCAGTGATTGTTCAGTGCTCGTTCAGTGCTTGCTCAGTGTAGACTGAATATGCACTGACTTATTACTGTCTAAACATTGATTAAGAAATATTAATAGGCACTACCTGATATGCAGATGTTTCAATTTTAATTAGATCTTGATGATCTTATCCCTTAACAGGTAGTTAGGGCAATCGTTTTTTTCGTACATGAACCCAATTGGAGCATCGGAAAGACTTTGCTGAAATCAAGGACATAAAAAAAGCGCCAATGTTCAATTGGCGCTTTTGATATCTCAATGATAGCTGCAATCAACTATGCTTGACCTTGTGGCGTTCCAAAAGGGAATGCAACTGTAGGATCACCACCTTGTTGAGGTTGTTCAGCAACACCTAAGTCCATTTTAATTGGGCCATTTAATGCTTCGAAACGGTTCACGTTATCAACCAATGCACCTAACAAGCGTTTTGCATGCTCTGGAGTCAAAACGATTCTTGATTTCACTTTTGCTTTTGGCACTCCTGGCATCACACGGATAAAGTCAACCACAAATTCAGTATTAGAGTGAGTGATAATCGCAAGATTTGAGTAGGTTCCTTCTGCTACTTCTTCTGTCAACTCGATGCTCAATTCGTTTTGATTTTGGTTATTTTCCATAATAATTCTAATGATAAGTTAATATATTCTTAAATTCTACTTTGTAAATGTTCTAAAATCTTGTCCGTTCTCAATATTCAATAATGTTTCGTAGATCAACCGGATCACGTTATCCACATCTTCCTTGTGCACCATCTCCACTGTTGTGTGCATATAACGGAGTGGTAAAGAAATCAACGCAGACGGTACACCACCATTGCTATAGGCAAATGCATCCGTATCAGTTCCTGTAAAACGAGAAGAAGCCTGACGCTGGAAAGGAATATTATTCTTCTCAGCAACTTTAACCAACAGTTTATTCAGATTAATCTGAACCGCTGGAGCGTAGGACAATACCGGACCTTTCCCTGAAAATAGATCGCCCTGCGTGATCTTATTGATCATCGGAGTTTGCGTATCATGTGTCACATCAGTTACGATGGCGACATTCGGTTTGATACGATCTGCAATCATTTCGGCACCGCGTAAACCAATCTCTTCTTGCACCGAATTTACGATATATAATCCAAATGGCAATTTCTTTTTATTCTCTTTTAGCAAACGAGCAACCTCAGCGATCATAAAACCACCGGCACGATTGTCCATAGCCCGCCCAACATAATAACGGTCGTTAAGGATAGAGAATGTATCTTCGTATGTAATGACACAACCGACATGTATTCCCAAGGCTTCAACCTCTTCTTTGGTACTACAGCCACAGTCCAAAAAGATATTTTTCAGCGAAGGATTTTCTTCTTTCTCTCCCGAACGCGTATGAATTGCCGGCCAGCCGAATACAGCTTTGACAATGCCCTTTTCCGTATGAATATTCACGCGCTTAGACGGCGCAATCTGGTGATCTGAACCACCGTTACGTATTACATAGATCAGTCCGTCTTTGGTAATGTAATTGACAAACCAAGAAATCTCATCCGCATGAGCCTCTATAACGACCTTATACTCCGCTTTTGGATTGATTACCCCTACAGCTGTACCGTAGTTGTCAACGAATGTATCATCAACATAAGGCTTCAAATAATCCAACCACAGGCGCTGTCCTTCCCACTCAAATCCTGTAGGAGAAGCATTATTGATATATTTCTCAAAAAATGAAAGCGAATCTTTCGTCACAACCGCGTCGTGCTTCGGCTCTTTTTTCTTGTTTTTTTCTGCCATCTTTTCCTTTTCTATTTACTTTCGTCAAAATATGAAAATTTCAATGAAATGCAAAAGTAAAAATGTTTTTTGAAATATTGTTTGCGCAATTTATTTTAGGTTATACGCTCCTCTTTAAGTAAAAAGGATCCGCAAAAGACAATATTTTGTTCACGATGAATGAATTAGATCCGCAGCCCAATGATATTCTGCTTAAAAACAAATTGTAGGAATAAAAAAATGAGATTAAAGCTTATCTTTACTTCAAAGTAATTTAAAAAGCTATAAAATTTATGAATTCAATATTAAGTGCAATACATTGGAATATTGACCCCGAAATGTTCAACTTTGGCGCTTTTGCCCTTCGCTATTATGCCTTATGCTGGTTGTTAGCGTTTTTTGTTTCATACGTAATGATGTTACGTATATTCAAAAAGGAAGGCCGCACACAAGAACAGTTGGATCAGCTTTCAATTTATATTTTTCTGGGCACTTTGATCGGAGCACGATTAGGACACTGCCTATTTTACGATTTTGACTATTACAAAGATCATATACTTGAAATCTTTCTGCCATTCAAATGGGATAAAACAGGATTTCATATCACTGGTTTTGCAGGTTTGGCTTCTCACGGTGGCGCCATTGGAATTATCCTCGCACTCTATTTATTCTGCAGAAAAACAAAAACTGATTTTCTGTGGTTAGCGGACCGATTGGTCGTTGTAGTCCCTATTGCCGGTGCACTTATCCGTATCGGAAATTTCTTCAATTCCGAAATTATTGGCACACCTACAGATCTACCCTGGGCTATCGTGTTCGAACGTGTAGACAATGTACCACGCCACCCAGGGCAGCTTTATGAAGCAATCGCCTATATTTTGATCTTCATTATCATTGGCTCCCTATTCAAATCAAATCCCAATCGCCAAAAAGGCCAATTATTTGGCATATTCATGGTCCTATTATTTGGTGCACGCATGGTCTTGGAACATTTTAAAATTGACCAAGAACCTTTCGAGCAAAGTATGGCTTTAAATATGGGCCAATTACTGAGTATACCTTTTATTCTGGTAGGCTTCTACTTTATCTTCCGGAAAACCAAAGCTTAAAACAGGAGACATTGTTTTTGTTTGCTAATACAAGATTTTACAGGCATCTTTTCTACAAAAGATGCCTTGTTTTTTTTCTATACCTGCAAAGATTACTATATTAGGCTTCAATAAACAATATATCTTTTTACAACAAGAAACTTAAGCCTAAAATGAGTCTAACACAAGCTGCATCTGTCGAAGCAAATGAGAAGATGCTTCAATACAATGGTCAATATGGAGAATTTGGCGGATCTTACATCCCACCAGTATTGGAAGAGCAATTGAATAAACTGGCTGCTTTTTTCGATAGTCATGTCCAAAAAGAAGAATTCCAGAAAGAGTTTATTGCGATCTTAAAACATTATGTCGGTCGCCCCTCACCTTTATATTACGCGAAGAATTTAAGCGAACACGTAGGTTCCAAAATCTATTTGAAGCGGGAAGATTTAAACCATACAGGTTCCCACAAGATAAACAACTGTATCGGTCAAATTCTTTTGGCTAAACAAATGGGAGCTACAGAGATCATTGCCGAAACTGGCGCCGGTCAACATGGTGTTGCAACAGCAACAGCAGCAGCATTGTTAAACATCCCCTGTAAAGTATTTATGGGCGAAATCGATGCTGCGCGGCAGGCCCTGAACGTCAAACGCATGGAATTGTTGGGTGCCGAGGTTGTAACGACCAACTTAGGTAGCCGTACATTGAAGGATGCCGTAGACGCGGCCTTGATGTATTACGTCGAAAATCCCACATCCTATTATCTGCTGGGATCGCATGTTGGCCCACATCCCTATCCAAAAATGGTCGGCTATTTTCAAAGCGTTATCGGTAAAGAAGCACGCCAGCAGATCCTTGATCAGGAAGGGCGCCTTCCCGACAGCATCTTTGCCTGTGTGGGTGGCGGGTCAAATGCGATTGGCTTATTTTCGGGTTTTCTCGATGATCATGCCGTCGAAATTCATGGTGGTGAAGGTGGTGGCACCGGGACTTATCCAAAAACAGCAGCGACACTTTCTTTTGGTAAACCAACTGTATTCCAGGGGACATTTTCATACTGTCTGGTCGATGATGAAGGTAATCCGATCCCCTCAACCTCGGTATCTGCAGGCCTTGATTACCCGGGGATATCGCCGCAACATGCCCAGCTAAAAGATAGCAATCGTGCAAACTATCATCCCGTGACTGACACCGAGGCGATTGATGCCTACAAGTTGCTTTCCCGACTGGAAGGTATTATTCCGGCCATTGAATCGTCTCATGCTGTTGCCCTTGCGGTGAAATTGCTCAAAGACAAAAACCAAGTCGCTATTGTGAACCTTTCGGGACGTGGCGACAAGGATGTTGACCGCGAATTCTAGACGGTAACATCAAAATACATGAGTAGACCGAGTGCCGAGCCCTAGGTTATGCACTCGGTCTAAACATTTTATCCATTAGCTAACGATCGCCAAGATGAAACGACCTAGAAAACGTCGAATAGTTTTAAAAACAGTCATCAGCCTCCTCGTCTTACTTTGCCTGGGCCTGATAGGTTATAATCTTTATCCCGAACCAACGTTGGATCGGCATGCGAAAGTGGACAAACTGATTGTCTATAAATCTAAAAGGACACTATTGGCCTATAGCAAGGGAAAGCTCCTAAAATCATACCGTATTTCACTAGGCGGTCAACCTGTGGGCGACAAAGAATTTGAAGGTGATTTAAAAACACCCGAGGGTCTTTATACGATCAACGATAAAAATCCATATAGCGACTATCACAAAAACCTAGGTGTCTCCTATCCGAATGAACAAGATATCGCCCATGCCAAAAGTTTAGGAAAAGATGCCGGTGGCGACATCAAGATCCACGGACTCCGAAACGGACTAGGCTTTATTGGTAAACTGCAACGCCACATGGACTGGACTTTCGGTTGTATGGCACTTACAAACTCGGAGATTGACGAGCTTTTTGACGCTGTTCCAATAGGCACAACTATTGAAATAAAGCCCTAGCGGAAATAAAGCCTTGACTGAAATAAACGCTTAGCATCCGTTCCTTGACACTCATCTGTAGGCGATCTAACCCTTCCGTCCTATTTTTTCCCACAGCCTATTTTCAAAATACTACAAGATAAACCCTAAATATTACAACCCCATGTCTAATAAATTAGCGATTTTTGAGTTTACATGAGTAACTTGTATTTAAAATAATTCTTATGAAACTTGCAATAAAGAATATGGTATGCAATAGGTGCATAATGGTTGTTGAAAATGAACTGGCGAAGCTCAATCTCCATGTTAAGCATATTTCTTTGGGCCAGGTGGAAATTGAAGAAGAACTGACCAAAGCGGAGAGCAAGCAACTTGCTGAAAATTTTTCGGAACTTGGGTTTGAACTTATTGACGATAAAAGAACCGTCATCATCGAACAGGTAAAACATGTGGTGTTGGATCTCATCCGTAATCAACATAACGACACCAGCCTTAATCTTTCCGAAATCATCAGCAAGAAAGTGCACCATGATTACAACTACATCTCCAATCTATTTTCGGATGTTGAAGGGATCACCATCGAAAAATACTTCATCGGCCAGAAAATTGAATATGTCAAAGAGCTATTGGTTTACGATGAACTGACATTAAGTGAGATTGCCTATAAACTCAATTACTCCAGTGTTGCCTATTTAAGTAATCAATTCAAAAAAGTAACCGGATTGACGCCAAGCCACTTTAAACAGATCAAAGACAATAAACGTAAGCCGCTCGATAAAATCAACGAGTAAAGGCGTGGAACGACAAAAGCAAGCTTCATAGCAGCCTCGGCCGCCAGGATTAGAAAACAGACAAAAAACAGAAGCAACTGGTCAAAGAAAAGAAGCAGCAGGCCAAAGAAGAGCAGGTCAAAAAAGCAACTGGTCAACAAAAAGAACAGCAGGTCAAAAAAGAAAAGGCTTCCGAGCGGAAGCCTTTCTTTTAAAATTGCCCTTTCAAATTAGCAACCCTTATCTTGAATATCTCTAATTCTTTTTGTTGTTGATTGATAAAAGAATTGTCCTCCAGTTTTCCGACCACAATATCACGTTCTTCATCATTGGCATAGACCATGTTTTTGAACTGATTTTTGTAGTCTTTGGCCCGGGATTTATAAATCTGTTCACCAATCCAGATCCGGTGCCCAAGCGCCTGATCCAACAAAGATACAATTTTATCTGTTGATAAAACCATACCTTCCAAATTTAAGACTTCGATTAAAGACAAGAGTGCATGTTCACGTTTATCTAGGGGGTAATCTTTACTTTTATCATGATAGAATTCATGAATATCATCCCACGAATCTATCTTTTTTGATTTGATATCATCTAAGAAAGTGTGCAGGGCATTGCTTTCGATCAGCTGTCCACCGATATTCTCCCAGTTCGTACGCGATCGGCCCGTTAAGGAGGCCATAATACCCTGCAGTGACATACCTTCCTCGAGGGCATCCATCAGGTGCAGTACACCATAATACTTAATAAACGAACGATATAAGTGATAAGCCTCGCCAACCTTCTGAATAACAGTCGGTCTGCGTGAATTTTCGGCCCCTTGCAACACGATGGTCTTATCTTTTAGGTCCATGTTGTTGGCAAGCAGTGCCCGACCGGCAACAATACGTTCGCGCTCATCCTTCCCTGCTGCAGTGTGAAGGCTGTCTGCAACGGCCAAGGCCAGCATATCCATCCCTTCAAACATTTCATTCACCGTATCCGGTGCCAACATATCGTATTCAAAATATTGATTTTTGAAATGTCGATTGTCCCGCGCCGCATACTTATTCGCATTTCGTACCAATGCGTACATATTGTACATAAACCAATACCCCGGAATCAGGACCAGTTGATCATGTTGTACGTCATTGCTTACTAAGGTGAAAGGTAGCTTAATATCCAGTTCATGCAGAAAATCCCCTTTTACAATCAGGCAATACGATGCAAATCTGGAGTTGTGTTTTAGACTGACACAGAGTCCGGGCCAAAAACCACGTCCCGCGATAATTTCACCATCCGCAGCTCTGGAGTTGTGATTCGATCCTACAGTTGCTCCAGCAGCCATATTGCTTTGGCCCATCACCAATGCCGCACATAAAAACGAGTTGTTATGGTGCTGTTCATGGGCTGGAAAAATCAGGGAATTTAATACTTCACAACAGGAAATTGTCGAGTTGTCACCCAAATAAGAGTTGATCAAGCGCGCACCATATTTCAATTGCGAATAGGAAGCCAAGATAAAACGTACGGCTTTAACGCCATAAAATATACGACAGCCATAGCCAATAATTCCATTAACAAGCTCACAGCCTTCACCGATCTGCGTATACGATTCCTGCGAGGAATTGACGGTTACATTTTTCAGCTTGCTGACCCCTTTGATATAAACATCAGTCCCGATCTTGACATTCTTGATCGTTAACGTATTTTTGATGACACAACGGTCGCCAATTTGGCTGTAATAGCCGCGTTGACTTCCAAATTTTTGATCCGTCAGTTCTCCAAATCGCTGCTGTAAAGCATGATCATGCCGATTGCGGGTCCAAAGGTATACATCTGCAGCCTGCATGCCATCAAATGGGTAAACCGAGCGGGCACCATTTTCGTTGCAGAGCTCCAGCTCGATCCGTTTCTCCGACTCTTCACCGTCACGGAGGATGCCATTACCAAACTTGGCTGTACTACCGGTCTCCATTTCCTTGATCTGGCTCAACAGCACTTCATTGCCAACAATAAAGTAGGACAAGTAGCCCACATAATGAACAGCAACATCGTCACCAAAGTCCGAGCTGATGATCGTCGAATGGTACAGGCCAATGGGCAGCTGCAAATTGCGGTAATCCAGGTAACTCGGACTCAAATTGCCGATACGGACCAGACCATAGAACTTACAGTGCTGCACCTGATTCGGATCGAAGACTGCCGATACTTTGACCTTGGTCCAGTCGCTTGACCAGTTACCGTTATGAATCAACTGTTGAATCTCCGTTTCCGTCAGATCGCGGTAGTCATTACGCGGGTTTTGCTGAAAGCGCAGGGTATATTCATCTTGTCCTGCTGGAATAAATTCATCTGTGATAAATCCATAGCCCAGCTGTTCCAAAGGTTTTTTCTTCAATACACTCATAGGCCTCCTTACTCTACAGTTACCGACTTCGCCAGGTTACGTGGTTTGTCCACATCCAATCCGAGTTCTACACCAATATAATACGATAGCAGTTGCAATGGTACAACCGAAATCAATGGCGCAATAATCTCATCTGCCTCCGGAATTTCCATAAAATCATCCGATAGATTTTCAGAAACGGTATCGCCCTTGGTAACCACCGATATGATCTTTCCCTTACGTGCTTTGATCTCCTGAATATTTGAAACAATCTTCTCGTGATAAGCATCTTTTGTAGCGATAAAAACAACAGGCAAGTTCTCATCAACCAATGCGATCGGTCCATGTTTCATCTCTGCTGCAGGGTAACCTTCGGCATGGATATAGGAAATTTCCTTGAGTTTAAGCGCACCTTCCAGGGCAACCGGGAAATTATATCCCCTACCCAAGAAAAGAAAGTCGCGGGCATCTTTGTACTTTTTGGCAATGGTTTTAATTTTATCAACCTGCGTATCCAAAATCCACTCCACCTTTTCAGGCACTTCATTTAATTCCTTTGCGAGTTTTTGATAACGCTCTTCACTGATGGAGCCTCTTAAAGAAGCAATCTTTAAGGCAATCAGGTTCAATACAGTCAACTGTGCTGTAAATGCTTTCGTACTTGCTACGCCGATTTCTGGTCCAGCATGGGTATAGGCACCTGCATCCGAAAGTCGGGCGATAGAAGATCCAACAACATTGACCACACCCAATATAATAGCACCCTGTTTTTTTGCATTTTCCAACGCAACTAATGTATCAGCCGTTTCACCACTTTGGGAAATCGCCAGGATCACATCTCCCGGATGAATAACCGGATTACGGTAGCGGAATTCCGACGCATATTCAACTTCTACATTTATGCGGCACAATTCCTCAATAACATATTCTGCAATAAGCCCGGCATGCCAGCTGGTACCGCAGGCAACAATTACAATGCGATTGGTGTTGCTGATCTCACTGGCAAATTTTTCAATGCCGCTCAGTGTAATCTGATGGGATTGCAGATCCAAACGTCCACGCATCGAGTCAAAGATCGTTTGCGGTTGCTCAAAGATCTCTTTCAACATAAAGTGATCAAAGCCCCCTTTTTCAATAGCTGACAGTTCCAGATCCAATTTTTGGACATAAGGTGTGATGCGCTCATTACCCAGATTTTTAAGGATCAGCTCCTCTGGTGTGATAATGGCCAGTTCATAGTCATTGATGTAAACAACTTCTTTGGTATACGCTAACATCGGGGAAGCATCTGAACCCAAAAAATGCTCATTTTTACCGATACCAATTACCAAAGGACTTCCCTTACGTGCTGCAATAATACGATCCGGATGACCTGCTTCCAATACGAGGATTACATAGGCCCCGACGACCCGTTTCAAAGCAATACGGATCGCTTCTTCTAACGAGCATTCATTCTGCGATTGGATTTCTTCGATAAAGTTGACCAGAACCTCTGTATCAGTATCACTTTTAAACGTATAACCTTTATTTATTAATTCTGATTTTAAGGAAGCATAGTTTTCAATGATGCCATTATGAATCATCGCGATGCGTCCGCTATTGGAATAATGCGGATGTGCATTCCGATCAGAAGGTTCACCATGGGTAGCCCAACGGGTGTGGCCTATCCCTGTGGTCGACTGTAGATCTTTTCCGTACACAAACTCTTCCAAGTTTGCGACTTTACCTGTTTTTTTGTAAACATCGATCTGCTCACCTTTATGCAATGCCACTCCAGCACTGTCATAACCACGGTATTCTAACTTTTGTAATCCGTCAATGACGATACCATACGCCTGACGATAACCTGTGTATCCTACAATTCCACACATGTATGTCTCAATTTTAAGTGTATATTTTGTTAATGCGCCGCAATGTAATAAAAAATATTTACGCAATCGATTGATTAACCTAAAATTAACACAAAAAAGGCGGCTAATGTTTTATTAGCCGCCTTTTTCTATTGTAAAATGTATTATTTTTTAATGTTCTGCCACGTCGACATGGTCATAATCTTCCTTCATCAAGGCTTCATAATTTGTCTTTTCTTTCTTTCCAAAACGACGTTGAAGACTGTCAAATATGGAGTACACCACCGGTACAACAACCAAGGTTAAAAATAAAGAAGATAACAAACCACCAATGATAACGATCGCCAGACCTCTATTCATATCGGCACCGTCTCCAGTAGCGATTGCGATAGGAATCATACCAAATACCATGGCAATTGTCGTCATCAAAATCGGACGAAGACGCGCGTGATTGGCTGCCACCAACGCATCGTGTGTATTATCGCCAGCTTCCTTACGATGGTTGGCAAAGTCAACCAGCATGATCGCATTTTTGGCCACCAGACCAATTAACATGATGATACCCAAAATCGTAAATATATTCAAGGTCTGATTTCCCAGCGCCAAGAACAATAGGGCTCCGATAAACGACAATGGAATCGAGAACAAGACCACAAATGGTGTGATAAAACTATCGTATAAAGCAACCATTACCAAGTATACTAGGATAATAGATGCCAATAAGGCAATACCCAAAGTACCAAAACCTTCGGTTTGGTTTTCCATATTACCACCCCAGATAAAGACGATACCCGGTTTACGCGGCAGTTTTTCAAACTGTGCCTGCCACTCTTGTGCTACGGTACCCATTGGTCTACCGATTGCCTGTCCCTGAATGGATACTGCCGGCGACTTGTCGCGACGTTCCAACAACGTAGGTCCCGAACCAAAAGTTACATTGGCAAATTGATCCAAAGAAATAGAGGCACCCTGATTATTGATAAATTTCAGATCACGTACGTTGTCGATATTGGCACGACCATTTTCCGCATAGCGGATATTGATATCGTACTCGTTATCACCCGCTCTGTATTTGTTATCCGTATTTCCTGAAAATGCCGTCTGCATTGTCATCCCCACAGTAGAGACATTCAGTCCCAAAGAGGTCATTTTATCACGGTCGATCTTCACATTGATCTCAGGGTTACCCGCTTCAGAAGTCAATTTGACACCCGCAGCCCCAGGAATCTTACGTAATTGATCTGCCGCCTTCTCTGCAAATTCCTGTGCATCTTCGACAGAAGCACCGATAATGGTCAGCTTCAATGGTGCCTGCTCCGCTCCCATGATACCCACGTTGACGGTTTTGATTTTTGCACCGATCAGTTTATTTTCCAGTTCACGCTTCAGCGTCGCTGAATACACCTGTGAGTTACCCTCAAAATTTTCCTTGTCGAGGATCACGTGGATCTCCGATTTATAACGCGAACCCGTTGTTGAAGCCATACCGTCCGAAGACTGCCCCACTGTCGTAATAATTTCTTTGACATCAGGTTTCGATTTAATGTAAGCCTCCGCTTTTTGCGTCAACAAGTTGGTCTTCTCCAGGGAAGCATCTTTATCGAGTTCCAACTGGATGAAAAACTCCTTACGGTCGATACTCGGGAAGAAGTCCGAACCAATATACCCCATACCGACCAAAAAAAACGATGCAACAAGTAAACCGATTGCCAAAAACAACGTAGCCAATTTCGTACCGACGTTCTTTAAAGCCCAGGTCAACAATCCCGCAACCCAATGTGTAAAGCTGTTCAAACCGCTTTCAAAACCATGAATAATACGACCAAAGAAAGAAGTTTTGCTCAAGTGCTCCAATTTACCGAAACGCGAGTATAACCAAGGCACTACCGTAAATGACACCAATAAGGATAATAAAGTCGAGATGATTACCGTCACACAGAATTGTGCCAGGATATTGGCCACCAAACCCGTAGACATCGCGATCGGCAGGAACACTACCACGATAACCAAGGTGATCGCCGTTACGGTAAATCCGATTTCCGAAGCACCATCATAGGCCGCACGCACCTTGTTTTTACCCATCTCCATGTGGCGGTGAATATTCTCGATAACAACGATCGCGTCATCCACAAGAATACCTACTACCAGGGATAAACCGAGTAAAGACATCAAGTTTAAGGTATAGCCCATCAAAAGCAAGCCAATAAAGGTAGCGATCAAAGATAATGGAATCGCCACCATGGTAATCGCCGCATTACGTAAACTTTGTAAGAAGAACAACATGATAAAGCCCACCAATGCAATGGCAATCATTAAGTCATGGATCACGTTATCGGCTGCATTCAAGGTAAATTCTGAAGAGTCATTGGCAACCAGAATTTTAATATTCTGTGCAGCATAATCCTTCTCTACACCAGAAATTACTTTTCCGTCTTTATCGTGTACCGCAATGGTTTTCTTGACAGCTTCGGACACCGCTACCGCATTTGCATCAGACTGTTTAAAGACCTGCAATAAGATTGTATTCTGACGGTCCAGGCGGGCTACTTTTTCAATCTCTTTAATACCATCCCGCACATCGGCGATATCGCGCAGATAAATCTGCACCCCTGCCGGCGTTGTGATCGGGAGGTTACGCAGCTCCTCGATTGAAGTTACTTTACCCGAAAGACGGATGGTTGTCCGGTTATCACGAGTACTGACGTTACCTGTCGGGAAATCGAGATTGGATGATGCTACAATTTGCTGTACCTGCGAAATTGTCAGTCCATAACCTTCAATTTTCTTCGGGTCTACAGAGATCTGGATTTCACGTTCCTCACCTCCGATCAGGTCCACTTTGGCAACACCATTGATCCGCGCAAAGACCGGCTGGATTTTATTGTCCAAAAGATCGTAGAGTTCTTTTTCCGATAAATTGGACGTGACGGCCAAACTCATGATGGCCACATCATCCAGGGAGAATTTGGAGAGTGAAGGTGTCTTTACATCATCCGGCAGATCGTTGATCACGGCATTGATTTTCCGTTGAGCATCCGTAAGCAGGAAGTTGACATCCGCACCGTTGTTGAGGGTAATCATGACAATCGATACCCCTTCAAGGGAAGTCGACTCCACCTTTTTGATACTTTCCAAGGATGAAATGGCATCCTCTATTTTTTTGGTCACCGAACTCTCCACCTCTGCAGGTGAAGCTCCCGGATAGACCGTCTGTACCGTAATGACGTTAATTTCAAATTTAGGGACCAATTCATAGCCCAATCGCGTATAAGAAAACAACCCGCCTAATGTCAGTATTATAAATAATACGATAATTATACTGGGGCGTTTTATCGATATTTCGGTAATTTTCATTCGAATAATTTATTTTTAATAGCTATGCAACCGAGGTTCCATCTGCTACCGATTACAGTATGCTCTATTTAATAATCTCTACAGGGCTTTGGTCAAATAGATTGATCTGACCCGAAACAATCACTTGATCCCCATTTTGCAAACCACCTAAGATCTCGATGTAATCACCAAAGTTTCTACCTGATTTGACGTTTGTTTCGATGGCTTTACCGTTTTTCAGCACAAAGATCTTGTTGTCGCTCACACTACCCACAAAGGCATTACGAGGTACGATCAACGTATTGCTAGCAACACCTTCACCGAAGATGGCTGTACCGTACATACCAGCACGCAATTGGTTCGATGCATTATTTACCTCGATTTCCACCGGGAAGTTTAAGCTACCATCCGATTTAGGCGCAATAAAAGTTACTTTACCTATAAAGCGTTGGTCTGCATATACACTCGCTGTCACATCAACAGATTGACCGATCCTTAAGGTAGCCACATTCTTTTCGTCTACATTGACACGCAATTTCAAGGTGGCGACATTGACAATATCGAAGGCTGCAGCGCCCACATTTAGGTAAGTGCCCGGTTCGATTTTACGTGCATTGACGATACCCGATACCGAAGTTTTGATGGTCACATCGCCAGCATTCAATTTAGACGCTTTTAAGTTATTTTTCGCATTCTCAAATTGCAATTTCACCTGGTCTAACTGTTGTTTGGTTACACCACCTGTAGAGAAGGCACTTTCAAAGCGATGCAGATCGGCCTGCGCATTGGTAAATGCAGCCTGCGCATTCGCTACGTTCACATTCAGTTTATCGCCCTCGATGATCGCCAAAGTCTGTCCGGCGCTCACATGAGAACCTTCATCAACCAATACTTTCACCACTCTACCTGCAGTCTCAGCTGAAACAGTTACTTCTTGTTTCGGAGAAAATGTTCCGTTAGCCGTATAACGTAAGTCCATGGAAGATACTTTTGCCGTATCGATACGCACTGCAATAGCCACATTTTTCTTTGCTACCTCTGCAGTTTCGGCCTCATTTTTCTTTTTATTTTTATTTAACACAAAAAATATTCCTGCTAGACCAGCAGCAATAATAAGTAAGGTAATAATTCCGCGTTTCATATTGTATTAGTCAATTATTCTTTAATTAGTGATTTAAGATTTCCATTCGCTTTGATCAGCTGCACTTCAGCAATTTTATAATCGAGCAAAGAGGTATTTAAATTATTCTGGGCATCTGCATAGGCATTTTCCGCATCCAAAAGATCGGTCAATGTTGCCAGACCATTTTTGTAATTGTTGTTAGTATCTTCCAGCACTGATTTTGCCAAATCCACGTTCTTACGGTTTGACTCAATTGTTAACAAAGAATTTTTAATCTGAACCTTGGAGTTTTCTGCTGCCAGATTCAGTGCCAATTTTGTATCCGCGATATCAACCTGCAACTTATCGATATCGATCTGTGCCTGACGAACTTTAGAACGTGTGAGGAAACCATTGAAAATAGGAACCGTCAAATTAAGACCAATTCCTGAAAATCCCGACCAATTTACACCTTCAGCTTTCGAAAAGATTGGGAAAACAGGTCCCAAACCCTGACGACCGTAATTCGCAGTCAAAGATAAAGTGGGGTAGTATTTGGATGCTTCAGCTTTTTTGTTCAACTCTAGTAATTCATTTTGTTTAGTGAGCACCTGGATCTCCGTTCTACTGGACACATCAAGCGGGTCATATATGGCATCCAGAGCAACTGTTTCAAACGTTGACGCCGGCATAACAATCTGCTCCGACATCTGCATACCAATGACAAATTTTAGTGCATTCTCTTTTAATTCAACGGCATTAATCAGCTGCTGGCGAGAAGCTTTCAAATTTGTAACGGCTACATTTGTACGGTCAAGGTCAATTTTCTTCGCTAACCCATTCTTAAAAAGTCCTTCGATGACATCCCTAGTTTTGGTGGTACTTTCCAAGTTATTGTCAACCGTTTTTAACTGCAATTTGGATTGATAAACATCATAATAACTATTGGCCACCTTTTCGATCAATTGCTCATCGGTCAATGTTTTGTTGATCACATAAAATTCGCGTGTCGTCTTGGCAGCTTTCAGTCCAGTAAATACAGTTTGATTAAATAGCTGTTGGTTTAAGCTTATCGAATTTGTCGATTGCCATTTTTGTCCAAAAGCAGCCATTACTGTGGTTCCCGGTTGGCCCACAAGCTCTCCTGGTAAAGCGACCTTTTGAATCATTGGATTGTAAGTGATACCACCGTTAAAATTGACCTGTGGTAATGCACCCGATTTAACTTCCGCAATTTTATGTTCGGCATTTACGACATCGAGACCTGCCTTTTTCGCATCAGCCTTGTTCTGCAAAGCAAATTTAATCGCATCACTTAAGCTCAATTGTTGCTGTGCATGACTCTGGAAAACCATCGTACCTAATAAAAGGCTGGCTAGTATTCTGATTGTTTTCATTCCTAATTTATTTATCCTAATTTTATATCTACTTTTTATTTATACCATTAAAAAAAAGCTTGGTAGCCAGCTTTTGCTTTTGCAGCACTTCATCAAAACGATCCTGATTTGGAATTCCTGAAATGATATCGGAGATATTGCACATCAGGGATAAACTCTTCATCAATTCCACATAGATTTCGGCCGTTTCATAGAGATGCTCCCCATCGATTTCACCTTTTTCGGCACCGATCTCAAGGATCTCAAACAAGGCTTTCACATCACGGTCGTGTAGGCACTGGAAAAAATCCTGCATGGAAAGTCCCTTGATCCATTCCAGATTTTCATTCATGTGCAACATATAGTATTTCCGGACAAATGCATCGCGCAGTTCCAAAATTTTAATGATCAGCTCGTAGGTGGTGCCCACATGCACAGCCACCATCTTCTCCTCCTCTTCCCTATATTCATCCGTCAAACGCACAATCACATCCCTTATAAGTGCATTCTTTTCCGAATAATAGTAATACAAATTCGCTTTGGTAATTTTTATATCCTCCGCAATTTCATTCATCGTAGTCTTACTAAAACCGTAATGCATAAAGCGTCTTATCGCCGCATGAATGATTTGATCTTTTCTATCTTCCATTCTTCAAAAAACTCCTTTCTACTTTCTGACTTTTATCAAAAATTGTTCAAAAATATAAAAAGTAACATGTTGGACAAAATAAATTTTGAAATTGTAATAATTTTGATATTAACCTGACAACAAAACCTTCATGACTTCGCAGACACCAGCAGCAATGAAAGCAAACTGAAGGTTCTTTCTGGCCAATAAGATCAGACACTTTCAAAAAAAAAGGCAAACTCGAAAGTTTGCCTTTTATTATACGAACAGATCTATTAGAATGCGACCGTGTTCTGAAAATGTTTTAAAAACTTTCGTTTATCCAATTTATAGAGCCTTGCTGCACGATAGGCTACTCCAGTCTGCACTTCGTCGAGCTCTTTTAGAAAGCCATAATTCTGCATTTTCTTTCTAAAATTGCGTTTATCGAGTGGTTTATTCAAAATTCCCTCATACACCAGCTGTAGCTGGGTGAGTGTAAATTTTTCAGGCAGCAGCTCGAAAGCAATCGGCTTATAGGCGAGGCGGCGCTGCAACCGCTCCAGACAGAGGTCCAAAATCTGCTTATGGTCAAAGGCCAGTTCAGGTACATTCCGAACGGGGAACCATTTTGCCTGCTTCATATAGTTTGTAACAGGTTTGGTTTTCAATTTGGTATTATCCAGCTGCACGAGGGCGTAATACGCCACCGTCAGAATACGTCCCTTTGGATGCCGTTTTAATCCGGCAAAGGAATGCAGCTGATCCATAAATACATCTTTCAAACCTGTATTCTCATACAAAATTCGTTTTACGGCATCTTCCATCTCTTCGTCATTATCCACGAAAAAACCTGGCAATGCCCACCAATCCTTAAAAGGATATTCATTTCTTTCGGCCAAAAGAACTTTTAATTCTCCTTCGTGAAAGCCTAATATGACACAGTCAACGGTAAAATTACTATACAAAACTTCTAAATTTATTTATGTGCAATATACTGAGCTAAATTTAGCGGTTACTAATCATCGGGTTATCTGTAACAATTATACGCTTCCTAAACGTGATGCGCAAAAAAATATTGAAAAATTTATTCAAAGTGTAGAATATACACTATAAAAATCTTATATTCGTAAAACCTAAAATATAGCGTGTGATAAAAGAAATTAAAAAAATAGGTGTATTGACGTCGGGAGGTGATGCTCCTGGCATGAATGCCTGTATTCGTGCTGTCGTTCGAACAGCATTACATAAAGGATTGCAAGTAACGGGTATTTATCAAGGATACCAAGGTTTGATCGACGCAAATTTCATTGAAATGGATACGCGTTCGGTCAGCAATATTATACAACGTGGTGGTACAATATTAAAAACCGCGCGTTGCATGGAGTTTAAGACGCCTGAAGGCCGTCGAAAAGGCTATGACAATCTGATCGCTGCCGGTGTAGATGCCTTGGTGGTCATTGGTGGTGACGGTACCTTTACAGGTGCTAACTTCTTCTCCAAAGAATTTGAAATACCTATTATAGGTATTCCGGGTACGATAGACAACGACCTTTACGGTTCTGATTATACTATCGGCTACGATACAGCCAACAATACTGTCATCGAAGCGATTGATAAAATCAGAGATACTGCGGCGTCACATGAACGTCTTTTCTTTGTTGAAGTGATGGGCCGTGATTCAGGCTGTATCGCCTTAAATGCCGGTATTGCTGGCGGAGCCGAAGCCATTTTACTTCCAGAGAAAGAAACGGCCATTGACGATCTAATCCGTCATTTAGAAGACGGTGCCATTAAGAAGAAATCGTCATCTATAGTTATTGTTGCAGAGGGCGACCAAAATGGTGGTGCTTATTATGTCGCAAAAAAAGTAAAAGAAAAGTTTGATCATTACGACACGAAAGTTAGTATATTAGGGCATTTGCAACGGGGTGGTTCTCCGACGAGTTTCGACCGCGTGCTTGCGAGTAGATTGGGCTTTGCTGCGGTCAATGAATTATTGGCCGGAAACACACGAGTTACTGTTGGGCTTCGTGGTAATGAAATCAAGACAACTCCAATTGAAGAAGCAATCAGCAATAAGGAAATTAAACTTAGCCCTGATTTATTGGAAATGGCTGAGATTTTATAATCGTAATTTGAACAGACATGATAGCAGTAGTATATAGTGGATCTCGATTTTCAGACTGGCGGTTGGCCGACAAGGGGCGGATCACTACGGGGTTCCGCATGAACGGGATCAATCCTTATCTTCAGGATGAGCGCTCCATACTACAGCATTTGCATAAAAACACCAATTTGATCAACAATGCCGAAAAAATCAGACGGATCTATTTTTTCGGAGCGGGATCTTCCTCGAAGGAACGTAAAGATAAAATAAAAAACGTCCTCGAACGTTTTTTCGTCAATGCGCGCGTACGGGTTGATCATGATGTCATTGCTTCGGCAATTTCCACTTTCGGCGACGAAAGAGGAATTATTGGCATCATTGGCAGTGGATCAAATGCAGCTTACTATACAGGGAAAAAAATCATTGACAACAATTATGGTCTAGGTTATATTCTGGCCGATGAGGGGGCGACAAACTGGAATAGCCAGCAGCTGCTCAAACATTACATGACGGATACCTTACCTGTTGATCTGCGGGACAAACTGGAAAGAGAATTTAACATCGATAAGAAAACCATTTTGGAAAGGGTGTATATTTCCCCACAACCGACAAATTTTCTGAATTCATTTACAGACTTTGTCCTCGAAAATAAAGATCATCTATTCATTAGTCAATTGGTTAAAAATGGGCTTCGTACGTTTATAAAAACCTACATCAAGCCCTTAATGAAAGAATATCCGGACAGTGACGTAAACTTTACGGGTTCAGTAGCGTTTAATTATGAGCACTTGCTTCGGGAAGTTGCCACAGACGAATTTAATATCAGTATTGGTAATGTTGTAAAAGAACCGATACATAATTTAATTAAATATTATATCAATAAAAATTAAGAATATGAAAATTGGAATTAACGGATTTGGACGTATTGGTCGTTTAGCATTTAGAGCGGCTATCAATCGTCCAGAAATTGAAATTGTTGGTATCAATGACTTAGTTGAACCAGATTATATGGCTTATATGTTGAAATATGATTCAACACATGGCAAATTTGACGGTTCTGTAGAAGTAAAAGACGGTAACTTGGTTGTTAACGGAAAAACTATCCGTGTTACAGCTGAGAAAGATCCGGCAAACTTAAAATGGAATGAAGTAGGTGCTGAAGTAATCATCGAATCTACAGGTTTCTTCTTGACGCAAGAGTTGGCTCAAAAACACATCGATGCAGGTGCTAAAAAAGTGGTGATGTCTGCTCCAGCGAAAGACGACACCCCTACTTTCGTCATGGGTGTAAACCACAAAGAATTGAAAGCCGATCAACACATCGTTTCAAACGCTTCATGTACAACAAACTGTTTAGCGCCTATCGCTAAAGTATTAAACGATAAATTTGGTATCGTTGAAGGTTTGATGACAACAGTACACGCGGTTACAGCAACACAAAAAACTGTAGACGGTCCTTCAGTAAAAGACTGGAGAGGTGGTCGTGGTGCATACCAAAACATCATCCCTTCATCTACAGGTGCTGCTAAAGCAGTAGGTTTGGTTCTTCCAGA
The DNA here is from genome assembly GCF_002295765.1 of Sphingobacterium sp. UBA865. Lineage (NCBI taxonomy): Bacteria > Pseudomonadati > Bacteroidota > Sphingobacteriia > Sphingobacteriales > Sphingobacteriaceae > Sphingobacterium > Sphingobacterium sp. UBA865. Next base: position 26,133 of record NZ_DBGB01000039.1, read on the forward strand.
ATTGAAAGGTAAATTGACCGGTATGTCATTACGCGTTCCTACAGCAGACGTTTCAGTTGTTGACTTAACAGTACGTTTGAACAAAGGTGCTTCATACGAAGAAATCAAAACTGCAATGAAAGAAGCTTCTGAAGGCGAATTGAAAGGTATCTTAGGTTATACTGAAGACGAAGTTGTTTCTTCAGATTTCTTAGGTGATGCACGTACATCAATCTTCGATGCAAAAGCAGGAATTTCATTGAATGATAACTTCGTTAAAGTTGTCTCTTGGTATGACAACGAATGGGGATATTCAAACAAAATCGTTGACTTGGTATTAGAAGTTGGTAAATTGTCTTAATCAACTCGACCAATATCCTATAGAGGGGCTATTCTACACGAATAGCCCCTTATTTTTTTTCCTTAAAAATCAGCAGGTTGGCGTTTAAACGCAAAAAAAAGCGCTTTTAGCTTTCGTAATTCAAATAATCCGTCTATATTTGCATCATCAATAAGGCAGACAGCTCAATTGAAAAGGTGCCATAGCTCAGTTGGTAGAGCAAAGGACTGAAAATCCTTGTGTCGCTGGTTCGAATCCAGCTGGCACCACCAAAAGGGAAGAACGCAAGGTTCTGACAGATTGAAAGAATAATAATTCCAATGCGAAAATAGCTCAGCTGGTAGAGCACAACCTTGCCAAGGTTGGGGTCGCGAGTTCGAATCTCGTTTTTCGCTCACCTGCCTAGGTGGTGGAACTGGTAGACACGCAGGACTTAAAATCCTGTTCCCGTTAAGGGAGTGCGGGTTCGATTCCCGCCCTAGGTACAAAAAGAGACGCCGAGTATCGGTTGTCTCTTTTTTTTTACACCAATATAACCCTTTGCTCCAAAAGTTGATATTAGGCCATTTCGAGTTCGATTTGAGCGCAATACTTCGATTAATATCATCGTAGCATAATTTTTATGTTTACAATTTGGGATTTTAGAAAAATTAATCGTAATATTGCAATAATATTATGGGACTTACTAAGACAGAAATATTCACAGAAGAGCAGAATCAGCTCGCCACAATGCTCAAAGCGTTGGGCCATCCTGCCCGTATTGCGATCCTTCAATCCATCATCCATGCAAATTCGTGTATCTGTGGTGATCTGGTTGAGGAACTAGGATTGGCACAGCCAACAATTTCCCAGCACCTTAAAGAATTGAAGAATGCGGGTATTATCCAGGGCACCATTGAGGGTGTACGGGTATGCTATTGCATTGAACCGAAAGCCTGGAAATTATTGAAAACAAACCTGGCAGCTTTCTTTGACTCTTATAAAGAGAACACAAACTGTTGCTAAAAAAATTTACATCAATTAATCGTTAAATTGCAATATAGCATGAACAACTCCGAATTTATCAACTGGGAAACGTTTAAAACGCAGCTCCAGCAAAACCCGAATCAAATTTTACAATTTGAATATGCAGCAGGTAAATGGGTAGATCCCTCCTACCATATCACAGAAATCAAACAGGCTCCGATCATATCCGTCGATTGTGGTGGCGTAATGAACTCCTGGACTGAAATCATTGTCCAACTATGGGAACCAAGGGAAACAGAAGAAGGCCGTGCAATGCAAGCAAGTAAAGCGATGTCTATCGTGGATATCGTTGAAAAGAAATTACCGCTTAATCCCAATGCTATTGTAAAAATTGAATTTGGCAACTCGCAGTTCGATACACGCCAAATGTATCCGGGTAATTTTACCGTATCCGGACAAGATTTAATCGTTAACCTTACTCCAGATTATACCCAGTGCAAAGCCATTAACCGCGGGGGAAGCTGTGGCACCACTTCAGATGGAGAAGAATGCTGCGCACCCGTTGCTAAAGCCGAACCTGTAAAGCTGGAAATGGTTAATCTGGCTGCTGATGGCCCCGTTTGTAAACCTGGTGGCGGCTGCTGCTAATCAAGACATTAAAAAATGGAAAAAATATTGGTACTCTGCACCGGCAACAGTTGCCGCAGCCAAATTGCAGAAGGATTTTTAAGACATTTCGCAGGTAGCCGAGCCGAGGTTTATAGCGCCGGCATAGAAACGCATGGCGTTAACCCTAAAGCCATTCAGGTTATGGCTGAAGCCGACATTGATATCTCATCCCACACCTCTAATCATGTCAATGAGTATGCGGCAATAGACTTTGACCATGTAATTACGGTCTGTGATAATGCCAAAGAGAGTTGTCCATATTTTCCTTCAAGGGCTAAAAAGCTACATTACAATTTCCCAGACCCGGCAAAAGCCACCGGAACGGAGGAAGAAGTTATGAATGAATTCAGAAGGGTACGTGATCTTATCAAAACATACAGTGCTGAATTTGTAGCGGAAAATCTCGATAAATAAACATACCCACTAACAAAAAAATATGTCAGCCAACAACTGCGCCCCAGCACATGAAAGGAAAAAATTGAGTTTCCTCGACCGATACCTTACCTTATGGATTTTCCTGGCGATGGCAGTCGGAGTATCTATTGGATTCCTTTTCCCGTCTTCGTCTGATTTTATCAATTCTTTCTCAAGCGGTATCACCAATATTCCACTTGCCATTGGCCTGATCCTGATGATGTATCCACCACTTGCCAAAGTGAAATATGAAAATATGGGCAACGTATTTAAGGACACAAAGATACTGGGGGCTTCCCTGCTCCTGAACTGGATCATAGGGCCTATTTTAATGTTTATCCTGGCTATTGTATTTCTTCGGGACTACCCCGAATATATGATCGGCCTTATTCTTATCGGGCTAGCTCGCTGCATTGCAATGGTCGTTGTATGGAATGAGCTGGCAGAAGGAAACCGCGAATACGCTGCTGGACTTATCGCCCTCAATAGCATTTTTCAGGTTGTATTGTACAGCGTCTACGCTTATATCTTTATCACTGTTCTGCCTCCAGTATTTGGCATGAAAGGTCTTGATGTTAATATTTCGATCGGTCAGATTGCGGAAAGTGTCGGAATTTATTTGGGTATTCCCTTTGCAATGGGCATAATCAGCCGTTATAGCCTGATTAAGTTAAAAGGAGAAGAATGGTTCCAAAGCAAATTTGTACCCATGATCTCTCCCATCACCTTAATCGCGTTATTATTTACAATTGTAGTCATGTTCAGCCTGAAAGGTGAACTGATCGTTCAGATTCCTATGGACGTTGTCAGAATTGGGGGTCCTTTGGTGATCTATTTTGCCATTATGTTCCTGGTGAGCTTTTTTATCGGTAAACGAATGGGCGCAGATTATTCCAAAAATGCAGCCATTTCCTTTACAGCTTCTGGTAATAATTTTGAGTTGGCTATTGCTGTTGCTATTGGCGTCTTCGGCATCAACAGTGGCCAGGCATTTGCCGGTGTTATCGGTCCACTCGTGGAAGTGCCCGCATTGATTGCCTTGGTCAATGTAGCTTTTTGGTTAAGAAAGAAATATTATAAAGGCCAGGTGATATAGCCCAAGAAAATTATTTATTGCCGGAAAATTGATAAATTAGTTGATATGTTCCATTCAGCTCATTCTCGCAGGCACTGGCCTACACTCTTGCTGTCCGTACTCTTCTCCTTAAATGGCTTAGATCTCAGCGCACAGTTGTTTCATCAGGACAGCCTAAAATTAATAGCCCGACAGTTTGCCTTTACCGAAGGGCCGGCAGTGGACAAGACCGGAGACATCTATTTTACCGACCAGCCCAATAACAAAATCTGGAAATATAGCACCAAAGGGCAACTTGCGCTTTTTAAAGATTCTGCAGGCCGCGCAAATGGACTTTACTTTAACCATCAGGGTCAGCTCCTTGCCTGTGCCGACGAAAAGAACGAAATCTGGTCAATCAGCAAAGATGGTCAGGTTACCGTCCTGCTGACCGCTATCGATGGAAAGAAACTGAATGGTCCAAATGATCTTTGGGCAGACAAGAAAGGTGGCATCTACTTTACAGACCCCTTTTATCTGCGCGATTATTGGCCCCGGAAAAAGCCAGAAATAGCGGGGCAGAAAGTCTACTACCTTCCGCCAGGAAAAGCGAAAAAACCCATCGTAGTAGCTGATGATGTCAGCAAACCGAACGGCATTGTCGGCTCGCCCGATGGAAGATACCTCTATGTCGCAGATATCGAACGGAATAAAACGTACAGGTATACCATTAAATCTGACGGCAAGCTCAGCGGACAGACAGCGCTTATCGATCAGGGATCTGACGGGATGACATTGGACCATTACGGAAATATTTATCTGACAGGCAAAGGCGTTTTTATTTATAGTCCGACGGGCCTGCTGATTGGCCATATTGAAGTAAATGAACCATGGACATCCAATGTCTGTTTTGGAGGTAAAGATCGTACGGATCTATTTATCACTGCTTCAACAGCCATCTATAGGATCGCCATGTATACCCGGGGAGTGGATTAATACCAACGAAAGAAAAAAACATTTTCTTGTCTCGTGTTCCGACCGTATTGAACAAGCTGGAATTTTTGAGCTGATGCTGATAGAAATTGAAAGTGTGTCGACAGCTGTCTTTATCACCTGATAAGTAACAGTCCAGTTTTAAAGGTAGATGATGAAACTATAAGCAATTTTATTTATCTTTATATTGAAATAAAGATTCGCTTAGCTATTCTGGCAAAAGCGATTAAAAATGACCATTTCATCTTTAAATCTAAAATCACTCCGACATGTATAAAACCGTATTAACGAGGCAATTTTACTTAAGCGTAATCGCCATCATAATCCTACCATTTACCACCTTGGGCCAAAGCCTTCCATTACAACTATTACCCCCGGTCATATTGTAGTAGAAGCTGAAATCGAAGGAAAGAAAGGAAACTTTATCTTCGATACAGGCGGGGGGATTAATCTTTTTTTTGAAGATTTTGCCAAAGACCTGAAAAAAAATGAAAGCTATAATTTTCTCACGGCATTTCGCGCAACAGGTGAAAAAATGACAATCCCTATTTACAGATCCTCTACCATTAAATTCAATGGTAAGTAATACGCATTACAAAAATATTTGAAACCGCATCGGTTCGTTCATGTTCTTACACTGCAGTTTTCGAAGCATACAACATTATTTGGAAACACAGTTCAATGGCGTCAATGTCATTGCAGTGTTTTTATCCAGCCGCTTTGGGTTTTCTTTTCGCCGATTATTTTATATTTTTGTACATCTTCCAGCAATAATCTAATTTATTCGGGAACAACCATTATGCAGTTTAACTTCGCCTTTGATTCCAGTCCGTTTAAAACCCTGATCGCTTTTCATAAGATTATACCATCCTTTGAAGCAGCGGCCCTATCGCCGGTTGGCTTTCAGGCCAGCTATGCCCGATCGCTGCTGGAAGAAATCAGCAAATACCCCGAACTTATCGATGGGGTCGAAAAAGCAGAAGACCTGCTGCGCTATGAGCCTATTATCAAGGTGCTGCTGGCCGACCTGTTCCCGAGCTCACTGACACATAATGAGATCAAGGCCATTACCATTCCCTTCCATCTCTATACGTTCAACCATACCGCAAGACTGGAAAAAATATTAGCGGATGCCGGCGATCACTATGAATTTAGCCTTCGTGATATCTCGCCCGATACCTATTACATTCTCAATTGCTGCGTTATCATCAGCCAGTATTATGGCTTTAAGGTGGATGCCATGGATGCCCCCCTCTTTTTGGATATTCCAGACAAGGACAATATCATCCATCATTACCGCGTCCTATTCAATGCCGATTTTATCGATGTCCTTCCGACAGAACGGGTACTCGATCTTACGGCTGAAGATATTACCGAACTGGTCGACAACTTTTCGGATATTGCCCTATGGAAGTCCAAATTCCCCGAGCAGAGCTGGATCCTGAAAGGCTTTTCCATTATGACACTTTTTGATGCGACCATTGAAAATGCGGTATCCAGCTTCAAGAGCAATCTGCTGCGCGAAAAAAGCGCTGTCCAGCTGGCAGAAATAGAAAGCATTTTCCGGTCGATTTATAAAATAAATGATCTGCGCATCGGATTGACCTCCTTTGAAAAGGTCAGGAACGAGTACAACTTACGGATTGTCGAAAAACAGCTGTACAGTCATCTGCTTTACGACTCGACGATCGAGGAATGTGAAAACATGCTCTGCAGCGAGACCTTGGAAAACCTGCTCACCAAGGACGAATATTTTGTTGTACCGGATATTGACAAGCTGCCGCTGGGTGATCCAAAGCAGGCCTATTTTATCAACAAGCTCAAGCAGCAACAGGTGAAGAGCTTTATTTTTGTTCCCCTCGTCGAAGGCGACAAAGTGCTGGGCTTACTGGAAATGTCCTCATCCAAAGTGCGGGAGCTCAATTCGGTCAATGCCAACAAGCTCAACTTCATTTTACCCTTTATCAAAGATAAAGTCTCGAAAGCATTTGCCGAAACTGAAAATCAGGTCGAAGCGGTGATCCAAAAGGAATATACCGCCATACACCCTAGTGTCAAATGGCGGTTTCAGGAGGAAGCCATCCATTTCCTCAACGACCGCGCCTTTGGAAAAGACTATGCCCTGCAGGAAATCGTCTTTGACCATGTTTATCCGCTCTATGGGCAGATCGACGTACAGGGCTCCTCAGAATCCCGCAATCAGGCCATCCGTCAGGACCTCATCAATCAGAGCAAGGAACTGATCGCATTGTTCACGGCGATCAACCAAACGCAGCGATTACCGCTCTTTGAGCAAAAGGTCTTCGATCTGGAAAGAAACCTGACTACGCTGCAGCAAGCGCTGCTGACCGATACGGAACAGCTTATGCTCGATTATTTTAACCAGGATATTCACCCTATTCTAGAAAATTTCAGGAAAAACAACAAAAATAGCGTCGCCACCGAAGCCATCGACCGCTATTTTGAGCGAATCAACCTCTCTATCGGCGGTTTTTATGAGGCCCGACAGGATTATGACAACTCCATCACGCTGATCAATAAAAAGCTGGTGGCCATCCTCGACGAAAAGCAGGTGGAAGCCCAAGAATACTTTCCACATTACTACGAGCGCTACAAGACAGACGGTATCGAGCACAACATGTATATCGGGGCCTCCATCGCTCCCGGTCGGAATTTTGAGCTCTACTACCTACGCAATTTACGGCTGTGGCAGCTGCAGGTGATGTGCGCGATGGAACGCGAGTTTAGGCAGCTCCAGCCCGCCCTTCCGCATCAGCTGGAAGTGACCTCATTGGTACTGGTCTTTGCCACCCCCATTTCCATCCGCTTTCGCATGGACGAGAAGCAGTTTGATATCGATGGATCCTATAATGTACGCTACGAGATTGCCAAGAAACGCATTGATAAAGCCAAGATCAAGGGCTCGACGGAGCGCATCACACAAAAAGGCAAACTGGTTGTTGTCTACTCCAATGTACATGAAGAAACAGAATATATGGGATACATCAACCTACTACAGCACAAAGGATTACTCGACGAAAATATCGAGCAGTTTGAGGTGGAAGATCTGCAGGGACTGGTTGGCCTGAAAGCGATCCGTGTGGGATTCTATTTTCAAGATTTGCACTAAAGTAATTCCTGGTGTTCCATCAGGTAGGCCAAGAAGAGTATCATCTAATGATCTGTTTGCGGATACAGCTCAAACTTTTGGGGTTCATGCCGAGGAACGATGCGATATATTGCATGGGTACGTTGTGCAGCAGATCTGGCTGTTCGGCCATGAGCTTGAGGTAGCGTTTTTCGGCCGTAAGCGTGGCTAGCTCTTTCGATCTCTTCTCATTATAACTCAAGGCTTGCTGAAACACATACACACTAAAGTCTTTAAATGCAGGCGATGGTGCAGTTAGCATATCGAGGTTTGCTTTAGTGATACGCAGCAGTTCGCAGTCGGTGATGCTTTCCAGGTTTTCTTCGGAACGCGTCTGATTGCTAAAATTCTGGTAAGAGCATATAAATCCCGGGGGACAGTTGATATGTGTCGTCAGTTCGTCGCCTTTATCGTTATAATGAAAAGACGTACAAAGCCCGATACAACGAAATAGAGGTAAGCCGGTACTTTTCCCTCCTCTTCGATGATCTGATGTTTGGCATAGCGCACTGGCTCCATATAGTTCTTACACAGATCAATTTCTGCCTCCGATAACTGGCAGTGTTGTTTGATAAGCTGAATAAACTTTGCGTGCATTGTATCTATTTTATTCGTGCCCCTCACCCTTGCGCTATGTACATTCCTCATGCTTTGAGCGTGATATTGCATCCGGGGAAACGTTTCGTTGACTAAACAAATATACTAAAAGCGATTGACATACTAATAAAATTAGTAAACAAATATCAATTTATTGAAATAAATACTTGATTTGAATCAGGATTTGAAAAAGCAAAGTCACGCTTTGCGAGAGCCTTTTATGAAGCAGTGGATATTGCTTCATAACAAATGAAGCAGCCCGGGGGCTGCGTCATTGAAAAAATAGTCTTTGCGAAATGCCATTTAGGGTTTGCGGTTGCTTGCCCTCACCGGTCTGTCTGGTTTATACTCATCCCTGCCTTTAGACCGCAAATGATATACGTTATCCAAAATTAATTATCTCTTTCGTTACGGTGCAAATGGGGCTGTTTGCCGGTATGTTTCTTGATGAAACTTCTGAAATTTGCGACATTACTAAAACCTATTTCGAAAGAAATCTGCGAAATGGATAGATTCGAATGTCTGATCAAGCGGATAGCCTCCCGGACTACAATTCCAGAAATGAATGCTTTTGCAGATTTCCCGCTATTCGCTGCGCAGAGCTCGGAAAGCCTTCTACTTGTAAGTTTTAATTTATTAGCATAAAAACTGACGGACGTACTTTCACGATAATACTTGTATACCAGAATGTTAAAGCTATTAAAGACGATCTGTTCCGATGAACTGCACAGCTTTGATAGGATCCCCTGAAGAGAGAGCCTGTAATGCCCTTCAAGCAAAATTGACTCGACACAGTGATGAGCGACCAGATCCAATATTTCCGGTCCCTGTACCCGCGCCATTTTTATGCGTTCAATAATAGCCGTATCAAAATAGGCCTGATTTCCCATATTTGCCATAAATTTGAAAATTTGAATCCATCAGCCACTGATTTGCCGTGGACGTGCTGGATTACAGGTTTAGATTCTATCAGCGCTTATTCTGGCCTCTCAAAGCCATTTTACCCCGCTAGAATCTCTCAAACCAAATATCAATAATTGAGCTGCCAATCAAAAAAAACAGGGTTTCACAATTGCTATCACACTTATCAAAATAGCAGGTAGTCCCGTGGTTATCAATCCATATGCTTCGATAGCTAGAAAGAGTAGCTAGGTCGAAGTGATTTTAATTAAACAGTTAACTAACCCGATCTGAGGATTCAACAGTTAACTAACCCGATCTGAGGTTGAAACGGAAATATAAGATCCGGAAATACCAAAAAAAAGGACCACCTTAACGGGTGGTCCTGATTATTTGATGAATTGTATGCGTGAGTTATCGCTATTTTACCTGCAGGATCGAACGCTGGTGACTAAAGTTTTCCAGACTAAATCTGCCGTGATATTTTCCCATTCCCGAAGCACCTACGCCACCGAAAGGAAGATAATGCGATCCGACGTGGATCAATGTACTATTGATCTCCGCATCGCCGCTGGTGGTTCTTGCGATCACGTCATCGGCAAATTGCTGACTTTCAGAAAACACATAAAGCGCCAATGGCTTGGGTCTGCTATTGATCTCTTTCAGCACTTCATCGATATTGCTGTAAGTTAAAATAGGAAGGATCGGACCAAAAATTTCCTGCTGCATCACCGCGTCATTCCAGTTGACATCGTCCATCAAGGTTGCTTCAAAATGGCGTGTTTCCAGATCATATTTTCCCCCATAAATAACTTTTTCGGGAGCGGCATCCAGGTATCCCGCTAAATTCCCGATCTGATGCTGACTTACAATCTTACCGATTTTCCCTAAAGATTCATCGTTGTACGTAGCTTTAAGATAAGATTTCAACTGATCGATAAAGGCGCCCTTCACAGATTCATGCACATACACATAATCCGGAGCAACACAGGTCTGTCCGCAATTGATCCATTTGCCGGCAGAAATGCGCTGAACGGCTTTTTCGATATCCGCATCATGGTGTACGATCGTTGGGGATTTTCCGCCCAGTTCCAAAGTAAGCGGAATCAGTTGTTCGGCAGCTGCCTTCATGACAATTTTGCCAACATTAGGGCTTCCCGTAAAAAAGATGTAATCAAAAGCAAGGCTCAATAAATAGGTGTTTTCTTCAATAGCGCCCTGAAAAACGGCAACATATTGTTCATCAAAAGCTTCGCTAACAATATCTTCAATCACCTGGGCAACATGGGGCGTGTTTTCAGAAGGTTTGATGATAGCCGTATTTCCGGCCATCAGGGCACCGATCAGCGGACTGAAAGTCAACTGCACCGGGTAATTGAAGGGACCTATAATATAGTTTACACCGTAGGGCTCATAAATGTACTTACTGATGACTTCCGCTCCCGAAGCATGCGGTTTTGATTTGACATAGGTTGGTTTTGCCCATTCTTCCATATTTTCGATCATATCGTCGAGTTCATCGAGAACAATCTGAACTTCGACGTATTCTGCTTCTGCCCTGCTTTTTCCAAGATCGATATTCACTGCTTCACAGACCGCATCCGTGTAACTCGCAAAAACTTTACGGAAATTTTGCAACTGTCTTTTACGGAATGTGATTTCCTTCGTTGCTTGCGTGCCGAAAAAGTCTTTCTGTTTTTCGAATACTTCTTTTATTCTGTTTTTAATTTCTGTAGTCATTTGTTCGTGATTTTATGCATTTTAAAACACACCTAGCGCATAAACTGTTTGTTTTAATAAAGTAAAAGTGTCTAGTGTGTTTTATATCTTGTAGAACAAGATTAAGATGCTTTGATACAAAACAAAGGTAAAATAATTTTATATTGCGCAAAACATAATATTGTCATATATATTAGCTGAAACCTGTATTCATACCGCAGTTTAACGTTATTATTACCCTTGCAGAGTACGTAATTTTGCCCATTCAAAACTGGACTGTAACACCTATTTTAGGCTCATGAATAAAATTTTCTATCTGAAAGATCTATGGCGGACATCAATACCTTTGAAGGGTTACAACAATACAACCTCCCTATCCCTGCATTGGGTCAACAGCGAAGGGGTTATAATCTGGGCCAATCAGACAGAACTTGATCTGCTCGGTTATACTCCGAACATATATTTTTACTTTGATTTAAACATCCCTCTAAATTCCAGTGGCGTCTGAGCGGTTTTCTTTTTAAACAGTTAGCTGAAACTTTGTGCATGCTCAAAACCCAGTTCGTAAGCAATTTCATTTACGGTAAGTTGTGTCGTTGATAATTTCTCTTTTGCCCGCTCAATAAGTTTATGGTGGATATACTGCTGCGTGCTCTGGCCAATGAGCGAGCGTAGCATATCGCTTAGATAACCCGCAGACACATTCAACCGCTCCGAAAGAAAATGGACCGTTGGCACTCCCAGAATTACCGAATGATCATGATCCAGATAATCATCCAACAGCGCTTCTGCCTTCAGTAGAATATCATTGTTTATATTTCTTCGCGTAATGAACTGCCGCTTGTAAAACCGATTGACGTAGCTCAGCATTAACTCCACCTGCGAAATAATGACTTCTTGGCTAAATTCGTCTATCCGGTTGTCAAGTTCATTTTTCATGAAATTCAAGATCGCTATCATCGTTTCTCTTTCCTGATCAGATAAATGTAACGCTTCATTCACAGAATAGGAGAAATAGCCGTACTTCCTAATTTTATGGGCTAAAGGGGAACCCAGGAAAAAGTCAGGATGAATCAGCAGCAGATAAGCATAGGTATCCCTATTATATTCTGTGCTGCCCACCAATTGATTGGGCGCAAAGAAAAGCATACTTCCTTCATTAAAATCATAGTACCCCCTGCCGTACTTGAGTTTTCCGCTGTTTTTTGTTATAAAAGTGATCTTGTAGAAACTCAGGACATCGTATATTGGAGCCATAGCGGTATTGAATGGATTATCCTGATTGAAATGGACCAAGCTAATCAGGGGATGCTGCGGTTTTGGTAGGCCAAAAGCTTCGTGACTCTCTGATATGGATATAAAGCGTTTTAACTTATCCTCTTTCTTTTTCATACAATAAATTTATAAAAAAACCTGTAGCTTATAGCTACAGGTCTTCCTTTGTGTAATTCTACCACGGCACTTGACCCCCTTGTTCTGTGCGATAGGTAGCCGGTCCCGTAAAGCTTCCATTGGGTATATCTTCCGCCAGTGCCACGCGTATCGGCTCAAGTGAGCCTTCCTCCACCGTATCTGTACCTTCAAAGTTATTCAGGGCTGTCGCTGTAAAACCCGGACTTACCAGATGCACCTTAACATTTGTATTTTCCAATTCATTTGCAAGAGAAAGGAAAACACCATTTAAAGCGGTTTTCGAAGCGCCATATACGGCATCAAATCCACTACGGAATGCATTGTCCGGATCTGCATTCAGGGTCAGTGAGCCTAGAGAACTTGAAACGGTTACGATCCTAGATTGTTTTGCATTCCGGAGGAAGGGCAATAAGGGCTGTGTTATGGCAAGCGTGCCAAATACATTGGTTTCCCAAACCTGGCGCATTTCAGCTATGGATGTGACGCTTGCCTTCTGGGCACTAAGAATTTCCCACATTGTACGGCCGGGGATCCCTGCGTTTGAAATTGCCGCATTATTGACCAGCAGAGTAAGGTACCCAAACTCATTTTCTATTTTACTGACAGCATTCCTGATTGAATTATTGTCGGTAATATCCAGCTGAATGGCATGCGCTTCACCTTCTATCTGATTGGCGGCATCCTTTCCTTTTTCTAAATCTCGTGATCCAACAAACACATGATATCCATTTTCAGCAAGAGCTTTGGCAATCTGAAAACCAACACCTGTATTGGCACCTGTAACTAGGGCTACTTTTATTTCATTTGTCTGCATGTTAAACTTATTTAAATGTAACAGGACAAAGTTCCGCAACTATGGGCGGTCAATTGTAGCTGAATTGAGGATATTTCTAACCAAAATAAGGGTAGATTCAGATTCAGATTCAACGGTTGGGCGACTGTACTTTATTTATTAATGTGGAATAATTAATTGCGCGCGGGATACGTTGGCGCTGGATAATCCCTATCGACATGCATCTGATTGATCAAAATCTCCTTGATCAGGTGATTCATTCTCTTATCATTGACGTCGATTTTTACGATTTTGTGGCTATAATAGGTGTCGCTTTCAAACTCACTTTCGATTTTCTCGGCGAATGCAGGCGATAGTGATTTGTAGTTAAGTACAACTTCGGTTTCCTTTTCGGCTATTTTTTTTAACGTCAAAGTCCAGATTACCCCATACTCCGGAGAGAAAAAGACTTTTCTCGGCGGCGGTACTTTCAATTTTTTATTCTTTAACGAATACGTATACAGCATATGAATACTTGGTTTGGAAACATCTTTTGCCGCAGCAGTGACCAATTTATGATACTCTTTTTCGTTATCCACAACCGTTTCAATGCTTATCCCCTGCTCCTCGATTTCAAATCGGGCAGTCGAATCTGTACTTCTCAGGGCTGTGATTTTCATCTTGCTGTCGACAAACTGGCCGGACATATCGGGGATGCCCTCTTTTACGCGGTCAAAACTTGCAGCTAAACGCATCGGTACCAATTTAGTCGTCAGCGTTTGCGCATGTAGGCTACCCGCTGCAGCAATAAAAAAGAGTATTATACCAACATATTTTCTCATCATAATTGTTTTAATTTAGCGATTTCAAAACGATTAAAATCTGATCTTGAGACCTGATATTAATGTAAATTACACTTTTTGTCAGTTGTTTTCTCCTGTTGTTCGAAATTTGGCTAATCGCATTTACAATCCGCTGGATATTAATTCATATTCGCAACAGTTGGCTAATCAGATTCAAATCGTTTAAAAAAGCTTCAGAAGATGCCTATAAAGAAAAATTCAGGGTAGCTTAATTAGCGATTAGATCCGTAATTCAGTTACAAGTTTCCGTAATTGGGGTAAACATGCTGCAGACTCTGCTTTGTAATTTTGGGTAACAAAAATAAGAAGCAGATGAAAACAAGAAAATTAGGCACGCAGGGACTTGAAATTCCAATGATCGGCTTAGGCTGTATGGGGATGAGCAGTTTTGCGTCCACTGGCGATATCTACGGCAAGGCCGACGAAAAAGAATCCATAGCTACCATCCACCGGTCCTTGGAACTGGGTGGCAACTTTTTGGATACGGCCGATCTGTATGGACCCTTTGAAAACGAAAGGTTGATCTCTAGGGCCATAAGCGGCAAGCGGAACGATTACATCCTCGCCAGCAAGTTCGGCTTTGAGATTGATGATAAGGACCAGGTGACCTGGCGTATCAATGGTCGGCCAGATTATATCCGAAAGTCTATCGAGCGCTCGCTGAAAAACCTCGATACCGATGTGATTGACCTCTATTATATGCACCGCCCCGACCCGAATGTACCCATTGAGGAAACCGTAGGTGCCATGGGCGAGCTGGTCACAGCGGGCAAGGTCAGGTACCTGGGCATTTCGGAAGTTAGTGCCGAGCAGATCCGCAAGGCACATGCGACCTTCCCGATCACGGCTGTGCAGAATGAAATCTCCCTGTTCGGACGCGAAGTAGAGACCAATGGCGTATACGATCTGACACAGGAGCTGGGTATAGGCCTGGTCGCCTACTCCCCTTTGGGCCGTGGATTTATCACGGGTGAGATCAAGTCGCCGGACGATATTCCCGAAGATGATTTCCGCAGACTTATCCCGAGGTTTCAGGGCGAACAGTTTTATAAAAACCTCGATCTGGTGCGTGAACTCGAACAGATTGGAAAAGAAAAAGACGTTACCTCGTCCCAGCTGGCCCTTGCCTGGCTGATCCAAAAAGGAATCGTGCCGATACCGGGGACAAAAAGAGTGCGCTATGTGGAGCAGAATATCGCCGCTACAGACATCCTATTGACCGCCGAAGAGCTGCAACGCATTGAGGCTATTCTGCCGATCGGACTGGATACCGGATCCCGCGATGTAAGTATTCCGCTGCAATCTTAAAAAATATAAATGCCATGCGAGCAGAAAGCGCATGGCATTTTACTTAAATTAGTCTATTATTTAACAGGCAAAAAGAGCATGTCAAAGAAAGAACCCGTACTGATCAGGATCAATAGTATCGCTGACTATCATGAAGCGCTGCAGTTGCCCAAACCGCAGCATCCGCTTTTTAGCATCACCGATTTCTCCAAAAACAAGCATATACATCCAACGGTCGAGACCACCTTTCAGCTCAACCTGTACTGCATTTCCATCAAAGAAGATGCACAATGCGTATTGGGTTATGGCCCACATCAGTACGACTTCCGGGAAGGCCTGATGACCTTCTTTAAACCCGGGCAGACGATCAGTGTTGATCCCGATACTGCCCATGCCGAAGTAGGTTATTCCCTTGTTTTCCATCCCGATTTTATCCGCACCTATGACCTGGCACACAAAATCGGCAGCTACAGTTTTTTCGATTACGAAGTCAACGAAGCACTTTTTCTGTCCGACCGGGAAAAAGAGCAGATCCGAAACATCGGAAAAGGGATCTTAAGCGAATATGACAGTCCGATCGACAGCTATAGCCAGGATGCCATTGTCAGTTTCATCGAACTGCTGCTGGTGTATTCGCAGCGGTTTTATAACCGGCAGTTTATTACGCGTAAGGTACACAATGTACCCTTGGTGAGCCGGTTTGAACAATTGCTGGATCAGTATTTTGAAGCCGAAACCGAACACAAGGGTTTACCCCAAGTGGGTTACTTTGCTGAGCGGCTGAATATGTCGAAAAACTATTTAAGCGATTTATTACGGTTGCAGACCGGTGAAAGTGCGCAGAACCATATCCAACATAAACTTATTGAAAAAGCGAAAGATCTGCTGTCCAGGTCGGAACTTTCCGTTGCCGAAATTGCCTATCAGCTGGGTTTTGAACAGCCACAGTCACTCAATCGTTTATTCAAAAAGAAAACGGAGCTCTCACCGCTGGAGTTTAGACGGAAGATGGCCTCAAGCTAATATAACATCCTTAAAATCTGCTGTATATTGAGCTGCGGGCCACCATACAGTAGAATTTTTACCTTAAAGGCGATATCGAAGCGATAAATTGCGCCAGATTTCTGTCGCAAAATGCTGATCGGAGTGTCTATTTTCAAAAAACCAGTGGTCGCCTTTTTTTACGATTTTTTGATCAATTCCATCAAGCGAAATTGGCAATTCCGTATCGAGCTTTGATAAAGACTTTTTCAACAACACCAGTTGATAATCCTGTCCTTTGTAAGTTAAACGGAACACCTGTGAACGATGTGGTTCCCCGCTTATCCCGTCAATTGTGCCTTGCATAAATATAGATCTTCTAAAATTTTTAAAATACAGCAATTACGCCAATACGAATACGCCAAAAAGTATAAAATTGAGCAAAAATCAGCTTAACATTGCATCGTTTTTATAACGAATATCAACAAATAATCGTGCCAAAGTCGATGAATTTCCTGCTCCATTGGCGATGATTTTTTTCACACATTTTGATTTCGTCATTTTGGCTACAATCAAGCTCAATTTGGCAACAGTTACCCGATGCCTTCTTTAGACATTTGTGGTATGGAATCAAACAATAACAGCATGCAAAAGACAATTTTCATTACAGGAGCTTCTTCCGGTTTGGGAAAAGCAACTGCCAAATTATTTCAACAGGCGGGTTGGAATGTGATCGCAACCATGCGAAATCCTGAAAATGAAACCGAACTTACCGGGATCGAAAACATCAGGCTATTAAAATTGGATGTTACCGATCCGGCCCAGATCAAAGAAACTGTAGCAAAAGCGATCGCTATAAGTAACATTGATGTCGTTTTCAATAATGCAGGTTATGGTTTAATGGGTGCCTTTGAAACGTTGAGCGACGAAAAGATACTTCGCCAAATCAACACGAATCTGTTGGGTGTATTGCGGGTTACACAAGCCTTTATCCCCCATTTTAGAGCACAGAAAAGTGGTTTATTTATTTCAACCACATCAATTGGTGGATTTATGGGGTTCCCGTTACATTCGATGTATCATGCCACAAAATTCGCCTTGGAGGGCTGGAGCGAAAGCATGTCCTTTGAACTGAAAAAATTTGGAATAGCCATCAAAACAGTTGCTCCGGGAGGAATAGCGACAGATTTTGCAGGTCGTTCTTTGGATCTAAACCGAGCTTCGGACTATCAGGACATTGAAGACAAACTGTTCGAACAAATGGGTCTGATGATGCAAAATGCATCCACAGCCGAGCAAATTGCCCAAGTGGTGTATGAAGCCGCCACAGACAATAAAGATCAGGTACGTTATCTGGCAGGCGAAGATGCACACGCACTCTATGAAAGACGATTACAAATCGGAAAAGAAGCGTTCAGACAGGAAATTGCAAAACAATTTGAGGCCTAATTTTTAAATCAGCAACTGCCTTGCGAGGCAGTTGTTTTTTGTAAATTTGTATAACAAAAACAGGATGCATAGTATCAATTCCATATCCGAATTTCATCGGCAATTGTCCTTGCCGGCCCCATTACATCCGCTCGTCAGTGTAATTGATGTAGCTGGAATTAAACCCGATGAAAGCGACATCTGGGAGCAGTTCTACGTGAATTTTTACAGTATTTCGCTCAAAAAAGATGTTACTGCAAAAATAAAGTACGGCCAACAGTATTACGATTTCGACAAAGGAACAATGAATTTTATTGCGCCCAAGCAGATTCAATCGTTAACGATTGCCGAAATCAGAAAGATGAATGTCGAATGCGGAAAAGGTTACATGCTGCTATTCCACCCTGATTTTTTGTATACCCATCCCCTGACCACCAAAATAAAAAACTACAATTTCTTTTCGTATGCGCTTAACGAAGCGTTACATCTCTCCGAACGGGAAGAAAAAGACATTATAGAAATTTTTCTTAAAATCGAACAAGAATATCAGCATATCGACAAGCATACCCAAGACATTATTTTGTCGCAAATAGATATGCTCTTGCAATACAGCAACCGTTTCTATGAGCGTCAATTCATTACTCGAAAAGCGGTTAACCATGCGCTGCTGACCCAATTGGAAAAATTGCTGGACGATTATTTCGACAGCGAAGAAACCTTAAAACAGGGGCTTCCAACCGTAGAGTATTTAGCCGAAAGCCTCCATGTATCAGCACGATATTTAAGCGATTTGCTACGTTCCGTTACCGGTAAAAACACACAGCAGCACATTCACGATAAGTTAATTGAAGAAGCCAAGGAACAACTTACGGCGACAAGCCTTTCCGTGGCCGAAATTGCCTATAAGCTCGGTTTTGAACATCCGCAATCGTTCAACAAACTGTTTAAGAAAAAAACCAATGTTTCACCTTTAGCATTCAGGCAATCGTTTAACTGACAGAACAGTGTAAAAAAATTTTAGTGCGAGTTTTGTGTTACATTTAAAAAAACCTTCGCTCCGGCAAATTGATATGGAATAGTTAATTAGGAAGCAGGATACGTCGGCGCGGGATAAATACCGGCGGCTTCAAAAATTCAAAAGGTATATCTTCCGGACCATGGGAAATCAAGGATGGCAGAATGACCTTTAACAATCTTTAACTTTACTACCGGGATCTTTCAAATTTTATAGCGTATATTTACATTGTTCTATCGCTCAAGATCGAACGTTATAAAAATTAAGCATATCTCTCGAGTAAAAATCCAAATGTCCCAGTCTGTAAAATTCAGCAATGTAAATACATTGTTCTCTAAAACGTTAAAACAAAAAATCAATAACTATTTTCAAAATTCACTTCAGCCAAGAACCGGGAATCGTAAAATCTATCTGAAAGCCGCTATCCTCCTGATCAGCTTTGCGGTATTGTATCTCCTTCTGGTATTCGCACCTTTGCATTGGAGTGTTGCAATAGCATTATGTATCATTTTCGGAGCTAACCTCGCTGCGATTGGTTTTAACATTATGCACGATGCTGGGCACAATTCTTTTTCGGACAATAAAAACCTGAACACTGTGCTCTCCTACTCGCTCAATCTACTGGGCGGCAATATCTACTTTTGGAAGCTCAAACATAATATTGCACACCACACCTATACAAATATCGATGGCGAAGATCACGATATCGAAGTAAAGTTTATGCGTATACACCACGACCAGAAACTTCGGAAACACCATCGCTATCAGCGTTTTTATTTTCCGTTGCTCTATGGAATCTCCTATTTAGCGTGGATCTTTTATCAGGATTATGAGAAATATTTCCGTGGGCGCATGGGACATAAAACTGAGCAATTTCATTTTCCGGTCAAAGAGCGTATTATTTTTTGGGTCAGTAAGCTAATTCACTTCAGCTTATTTGTCATTGTTCCGATCATTTTCGTCGGGTGGCTGCCCACACTTATCGGTTTGCTGATTGCTGGTACTGTATGTGGTATGAGTCTGGCCACAGTATTCCAGCTGGCCCATGTGGTGGAAGAAACCGAATTCAAAACCATTGACCAGTCAAAGGTCGAAGAAGAATGGATGATTCATCAGATTCAGTCCACCGCAAATTTTGCTACGGGCAGCAAGGTACTTACCTGGTTGCTTGGCGGTCTCAATTTTCAGGTTGAACATCACCTTTTTCCAAAGATCAGCCATGTTCATTATCCTGCGCTCAATAGGATTGTGAAGCAGACCTGCAAGGAATATAAAATACAATACAACGAGTTTCGGAGCTTCTGGACAGCATTTAGATCGCATTTAAAAGTGCTGGAGGCCTTGTCAAAATAACCTAGTTATTAGCAAGTCGCTTCATTTCCTTTGTCCCTTCCCTATGGCCTTTATGTGCCATAGAAGTTGGTAGCTTTCAGCAAAAAGAAAAGACCAGAAATCGCTAAGAAGCCCGGTCTTTTCTAACTAAGTTATCCATCAAATGGGTTATTATAAGGATAAGATTGAGCTGAACATCGTTTGAAACAAATTCAATTTTCGGTTTGTTGTAGGTAGATCTTATCATTTCTGTCAATTTATCAGGTAAAATTTGACAGTTTTGCTGCAAAAATTTCAGTTTTTTAAGCTCGGTACCTTTTTTGTGAGATTTTTAATACAGTCGGCCGACTGATAGATTTAAATTATTGTTATACTTCATTAAAAGGAGGTTACTATGAAACTTGCAAAAAGAAACTGGAACAATTTTTCACTTTTTTCGCCCATGTTTGATAATTTTAACCGCGAGCTTTTAAACTGGGACAACAAAAATTATTCATCAACAAGTACCACCGTTCCTGCGGTCAACATCAAGGAAAACGCAGACAGCTTCGAAGTGGAGGTCGCCGCTCCCGGCATGGCCAAAGGCGATTTCAAGGTGACCCTCGACGGCAATCTCTTAACCATATCCTCGGCTAAGGAAGAACAAAACGAGGAGCATAAGGACAACTACACCCGCCGGGAGTTCAGTTACCAATCTTTCCAACGCAGCTTCGAACTTCAGAAGGAGGTTGTCGATCAGGACAATATTCAGGCACACTATGAGAATGGTATGCTCCGATTGACAATACCGAAGAAAGAAGAAGCCAAACAGAAAGAACCGCGGATGATCGAAATATCCTAAAGATCCAGATAGCAAATTTTAATGGTTAGCCTCCCACGGAGGCTAACCTATTTTTTTCAGTCTTTAAAACGAAGATTATGAAAACGTCGAATTACTATATTGAATTACAGATGTACAGCCACGGACATTATATCACTATCGCCAGTTTTGACCAAAAAAGCTGCGAAAAGATTATTCATGAATTGTTTGATGAACTGCGCGGTGAGCCTGAAGCCTCAGACAGCAGACGTCTTCGCATCAATCTTCTTCTGAACGACGCTACAATTCAGAGGACACAATTACGATCCATCCACTGTACACTGGATGAGTTGGCCGAGAACACCAAGATTATCATCAAGAAAACCTTCCGCTCAGTAAACTTTGACTGACGGAAGTGCATTGCAGCATACAACACAAGCTATCAGCCTATAGACCATTTAAACACATTCTTTTTACACTATTTTTTTATTTCAATCTTGATTTTTATCAAATTGATTTTTAATTTGGGTGCGGTTTTTCAAAAAGGTAGCTGATACCCAAACCGACATTTTTTAAAAGCTAATATTCTATTTAAATATAAATTTTAGTTATTGGATCATGTTAACAGAATTACTAATTACAAACACAGACCGACGTTTTTCTTTCAGGCCATTTCTTATCGCACTTATTGTGCTGGCTAACAGTTTCTATCTATCGGGGCAGGCCTTGAAGCCCCTCAAATCCGGTTTCGAAGCGAGGCTTGTCAATATTGAGGCCCCCAGCAACGAACCTTTTCGTTATACGACGACCTTGACCAACGGATCTGCTCAATTGGTTAACTATAACCTGAATGCCCAGCTACCCGATGGATGGCAGATTAGCTACCGCGTAGAAGGCTCCCAAGTGACTTCCCTTCAGATGCAGCCCAATAAGACACAGGAAATCAGCATTGAAATCAGCTGTCCGATCACGGCCAAGCCCGATAAATATAAAATTCCGGTACGGGCGATCTCCCCGACCGATACCTTAAAGCTTGAGCTCGAAGCAGTCGTCAAAGGCTCCTATGCCCTGGAGTTGACCACCCCCAGCGGGCGGCTGAGCGACGAAGTCGTATCCGGCAGCAGCAAGGAAATTCTACTTAAAGTCAAAAACACGGGCACCCTGCCACTCAATACCTTGGAACTGACGTCCCAATTACCCAGCCGATGGGAGGCAAGCTTCGATCCGTCGAACATCAAACAGCTCGAAGCAGGGAAATCTATTGACGTCAAAGTCAACCTAAAAGTTCCCGACAAAACTATTGCCGGTGACTATGCTTCCAAATTTGAGATCAAATCATCCAATAGTAGCGCCGACATTTCATTCCGTATGATTGTGAAAACTTCTTTGCTTTCTGGCTGGATCGGTATGCTTGTCATTGTATTGGCCATTGGTTTGGTGTATTTTCTCATCCGCAAATACGGCCGCAGATAAGGGCGCTACAAAAAGATTATCATGATGAAGGATCCTATCATTCAATTGACAGGCCTGACAAAAAGCTACGGCAAAGTAACCGCTGTAGATCAGTTGGACCTGCACATTTATCCCGGAGAGATCTTTGGCCTGCTCGGCCCCAATGGTGCCGGCAAGACAACCAGCATCCTCATGATGCTGGGCCTGACCGAACCCACTTCCGGCACAGCCTATGTCTGTGGCCATAATGCCACGCGCAATCCGATCGCCGTGAAACGAAAAGTCGGCTACCTGCCCGACAACGTAGGTTTCTACCCGGATATGACAGCGCTGGAAAACCTAAGCTTTATTGCCAGATTAAATGGTCTTTCGGAATCCTATGCACAAGCTTCTGCAAAAGACATGTTACATATCGTGGGACTCGAACGGGAAATGCATAAAAAAACGAGCGCTTTTTCCCGCGGTATGAAACAACGTCTAGGCTTGGCCGAAGTGCTGATCAAGGCTCCCGAGATTGCCATCCTTGATGAGCCTACACTGGGCATTGATCCCAAGGGTGTTGACGAATTCCTTGAGCTCATCAAGCAGCTCAGCAGGGAGCATAACCTAACGGTACTGCTTTCTTCACACCACCTCCACCAGGTGCAGCGTGTATGCGATCGGGTGGGTATTTTTGTTGGCGGAAAATTACTGGTTGAAGGATCGCTCGAAAGCCTTGCCCATAACCTGCAGCAGCAGAAAGGTATCAGTACCGTCATTACCCTTGACCATGCCCAAGGTGATTCCAAACGGTTTGAAGAAGCATTAAAGACCCTGCCCGGACTCCGTGATCTTAAAGTGAACGGATTTACGATCGAATTAAAGACAGACAGCGATATGACAGCACTAGCGGTACGCATGCTGGTAAACAATGGCGCTGATATCGTTTCCGTGAACCGCAACGACTACCAGCTCGACGATATTTATAATACATATTTTGAGAACAGCATAACTACAGATAATGCCTATGAAAAATCCAAGGGTTTCTTCAAAAGATACCAATAAACGGCCATCCTTTCCGATGCAGGTGCTGGTCCGCAAAGAAATTGCGGCACATATCCGCAGCTGGCGTTTTATTATACTGATCCTGCTCATCGTACTGACTTTCGGCGCATCCCTCTACGTTTCATCCATGGGGCTCAAGGACGCTGTCAGCAATATGCGCGATCCTGATCAGTCATTTCTTTATCTCAAGCTACTGACCACAACGGATAATTCCATTCCGCCATTTCATGTTTTTTTAAACTTTCTAGCGCCACTACTGGGCATAGCCCTCGGTTTTGACGCCGTCAATGCAGAATACAACAACGGAACACTCACCCGTTTGCTGGCGCAGCCGATTTACCGAGACAACCTGCTTTTCGCCAAATTTCTGGCGCCACTGGCCGTGGTGGGTACATTATTTGTTGCGCTGGTCATGCTGATGATCGGCGGCGGTCTCCTGGGTACAGGTGTCCGGATAGAACCCCAGGAGTTGCTGCGTATCTTCGGTTTTACCTTGATCAGTGTGCTCTATGTTGCCTTCTGGCTGAGCCTTTCCATTCTGTTGTCGATACGCTTTCGCCAGCCGGCCACCTCAGCACTTACCGCGATCGGCATCTGGTTGTTTTTTACGGTATTCTTTCCTATCCTGGTCAATCTGGCAATACGTCCCTTTTTGCCCAATCCCAATTATATTTCGGAGCAGGAGTACATCGGCTATAATGAGCTCATCTTAAATCTGCTCCGCTTATCACCGAGCCAGCTCTATACCGATGCCACCACTACCCTATTGATGCCCTCGGTACGCAGCTTAGGTCCCATTTCCATGGAACAGATGGTCGGTGCCATCCCCGCACCGCTTTCCTTTCGGGATAGTTTTCTGATGGTCTGGCCACAGGTCAGTGGACTCTGCGCAGCCATGATGATCTGTTTTGCCTGGTCCTATTACATTTTTATGCGAAGGGAAATCAGAAGTTAAGTGTTTCCACCAAAGCAGCTTGTTAAAAACTGCATTCATAAACTATAAGGCGCACGCTCTTGTGCGCCTTTATTATCCCTCACTGAAACTGGCCGAAGCCGGGGCAGCGCCAAAAACGCAGTACACAGGATGTTGCAATTAATGTTTTGCTTACTGAAAAAAGAAAAGATCAATAGCGTGCGCCTTGCTACATTAGAATAAAAACACACGAAATAAAAACAATTTAGGTGGTATTTTGGTATATTTATATACAGTTAATAACAGCTGAACTTAACAAATCAGGCTATGAAAATTCTATTGACCGGAGTGACGGGGTATATTGGAAAACGTCTTTTGCCTGTGTTGTTAGAACAGGGGCATGAAATTATTTGTTGTGTAAGAGATAAGAATCGTTTTGATACCTCGGCAATTCCGGGGCATGTTCAAGTTGTTGAAGTCGATTTCCTGGATAACGAAAGTCTGAAAGAAATTCCACTTAAAATTGATATTGCTTATTTCCTGATCCATTCCATGGCGACGCAGTCAGGTGATTTCCAGCAAATGGAAGCGCAATGTGCGACCAACTTCCGCAACTTTATGGAAAAAACCAGCGCGCAACAGATCATTTATCTGAGTGGAATAATTAATTCAGATCACTTATCGAAGCATCTCGACTCGAGAAGAAACGTAGAAAACATCCTGGCAAGCGGACGGATTCCGATCACCACCTTGCGGGCCGGCATCATTGTTGGCTCGGGAAGCGCATCTTTCGAGATTATTCGGGATCTTGTGGAAAAACTCCCGGTTATGATTACGCCAAAATGGCTGCAGACGAAATGTCAGCCCATCGCCATACGCAACGTGATCGAATTTATGATCGGTGTTATCGCCAACCCGCATACCTTTAACAAAAGCTATGATATCGGGGGGCCAGACATCCTTAGCTACAAAGAGATGCTGCTGCAATATGCTGCCGAACGAAAACTTAGGCGACAGATCTTTGTTATCCCGCTCATGACGCCGCGGCTTTCCTCCTACTGGCTCTATTTTGTTACCTCGACGTCTTATAACCTGGCCAAAAACCTAGTCGATAGCATGAAAGTAGAAGTGATCTGTAAACCCAATAATCTGGCGGAAGAACTCAGTATTACGTTGATCAATTACAGGCAATCCATCCAATTAGCTTTTCAAAAAATTGAAAGCGACAATGTGGTTTCCAGCTGGAAAGACGCACAGACCAGTCACATTTTATCGGGCGGCCTCAGCAGGCTACTGGAAGTGCCCAGTTATGGTTGCTTTAGGGATGTTCGCTCGGTTCCCCTCCACAATAGTGAAGCATCATTGACCAAAATCTGGTCCATTGGAGGAAATTCTGGCTGGTATTATGGCAACTGGCTCTGGAAAATCCGTGGATTCATGGATCAATTGGTCGGCGGAGTGGGTATACGGAGAGGGCGAAAAAATAAAAGCGATCTGGCTGCAGGTGATGCACTTGATTTTTGGCGCGTACTGATCGCCGATAGAACCACGAAAAGATTACTCCTTTATGCCGAAATGAAACTTCCTGGAGAAGCATGGC
Organism: Sphingobacterium sp. UBA865; assembly: GCF_002295765.1. Classification (NCBI taxonomy): domain Bacteria; kingdom Pseudomonadati; phylum Bacteroidota; class Sphingobacteriia; order Sphingobacteriales; family Sphingobacteriaceae; genus Sphingobacterium; species Sphingobacterium sp. UBA865. Next base: position 51,811 of record NZ_DBGB01000039.1, read on the forward strand.
TAGAATTTAAAATCGAAGATAATATCCTGCTGCAGACCGCGACCTTTAGACCCCTGGGCCTTGCCGGAAGGCTCTATTGGTATGCCGTATGGCCTTTTCACGGCTTCATATTTAGGGGCATGATAAATAGAATAGCTAAACCTTAAAAATAAGAATTCATAAACGATGATTTATAATGAGAACGCAATTGCGGCATTTGAAAGAAGATACAGAACAAATTTTATCAACTCGCTGGGCGACTTTAAAAGTTACAAACAGCTTTCGTGCCCGATAACTGCTTAAAAGAGGATGGTTATATCGCTATCGAAGAAGCCGGGACAGTTACCTCTAGCGGTCTTGACACCTATCATACCACAGGCCGGATTGAACGATTACCTTATGCGAAGCCTTAGGTAACTTTTCGCTAGGATTTTTATAAAGAAAGCACACAGTTCGACTTTCTTCAAGACTTTACTTCCCAGAGCGGAAAATAATGTGTTACGCTATAAAATGTATTCTTTATCTTTGGGCTAATGGACATCAAGAAAAAATTTGGTAGTGCCTCATTTGGCGAAGACTTTATCTTACAGGCACTGAGTTGTTCTCCCGAGCCTACATCAATCTATACTGGAACAGAGATGACCATCCAGTTTGCCAATGCGGGCATGCTTTCCCTTTGGGGCAAAGACGCATCCGTTATCGGCAAAGCGCTGATCAGTGCTATTCCCGAACTGGAAGATCAGCCGTTCTTAGCTATTCTGCAAGAGGTTTGGCGTACGGGGAAATCCTATTCCGTTACCGAGGCACCAGCCCGGCTCATCAAGAATGGTGTTCCGGTGACTGATTATTTCGATTATGAATACAGAGCACTATTAGACGAAAACCATAAAACATGGTGTATTTTAAACACCGCCCGCAACGTTACTTTAAGAAGGCAGCATCAGCAACAGATACAGGAAAAAGAAAAAAAGGAACAAGGGCTGATGGAGGAAATGGCGGCAACGCTCGAAGAATTGACCGCTACAAACGATGAGCTCAACAGTTCCTTACAACTTCTGGCAGAAAGCCGTGAGCAAGTACGGACAATTATTGAGCAGGCACCGGTCGGCATAGCCATGCTGAAGGGACCGGAACTTATTATTGACATAGCCAATCCGACCATATTAAAAATCTGGGGCCATCAGTTAGCGGATGTGCAGGGCCGGCCCCACGAAATCGCAAGGCCCGAACTGCAAGGCCAGCCAGTGAATCAGTGGCTCCGGGAAGCGTTCGAAAAAGGCGAACGGAAAACAAACAATGAACTTTCCATATTGCTGCGTCACAGTGACGGACTGCGGGAGGCTATTGTAAACTCGATCTATCAACCTATTTTTTCAACTGACAACAAAGTCACTGGAATTCTGATTATCCTTGAAGAAATTACCGACCAAGTCCTTGAACGGCGGAAAAGTGAAAAAGATCAACACATGCTGTCCATGGCTATTGATGCCGGCGAGCTTGCGACGTTCTATTATGAGCCCAAAAATAATCAGTTCTCCGGAAATGCGCTGTTAAAATCATGGTTTGGTTTAGCCGATAAGGATCAATTGGATTTATCCGCCGCTATTTCTTCCATCATAGAAGAGGATCGGCAACGTGTAATGGCTGCCATAACGGATGCACTTAGCGAAGAGTCGGATGGCAATTACTTTATTGAATACCGTATCCTAAATCCACAAGACCCGAACGACAGACTCGTGCAGGCACGGGGTAAAGTGTTTTATGATGCCAAGGGAAACGCTGCCAGCCTCAATGGTACTTTACGGGATATTACCGAACAGAAAGCTGAGGAACAGCGGAAAAATGATTTTATAAGCATCGTTAGCCATGAATTGAAGACACCGCTGACCTCCATAAACGCCTATCTTCAATTAATGCAACGTCAGGCAATCCTTACAGCAAACACGAATTACCAAAACATTACAATGAAATCCCTTCGACAAGTTCGCAATATGAAGAACTTAATCAATGGATTCTTGAACATCTCGCGATTCGACTCCGGCAGAATGATGATCGAAAGAGAAGTGTTTGATCTGAAGGAATTATTTGCTGAACTTGAAGATGAATTTAAATTGAGGATCAACACCCATCAGATTGCCGCTGACCTGACGCAAAGTTTATCCATTGACGCTGATCCGAACAAGATTTCGCAGGTAGTACAAAACCTGTTGGAAAATGCAGCCAAATATTCGCCGATAGGAACCCAAATTACATTTGGTTATTCGCCCAAGGCAAATAACGTTATCGAAATTTTCGTCAGCGACCAAGGTATGGGCATTGCCGAAGAAGACCGGGATAAGATATTCGATCGATTTTACAGGGCAGGAAAAGATCGGGTCGGAACAATCTCGGGATTTGGCATAGGACTGTATCTCTGCCGTGAAATTGTAGAACTGCATAACGGACAGATCGCTGTAGAGAGCAACTCGGCCGGAGGAACCACCTTTAAGGTGCGGCTTCCAGCCCAGTAATCCCCACCTTGATTTCGCCAATGGCATTCGACAAGATCTGATCACTCCTGTTCTGATCACTCCTGTTTAGCCTTTCCAAAACTTGGGTAGAATCATGCATACTACCAAGAAGTCATTTTGGATACAATCAAGCTCAATTTGGCAACAGATACCCTATGCTTTCTTTAGACATTTGTGTTATGGAATCAAACAATAACACAATGCAAAAGACAATTTTCATTACAGGAGCTTCTTCCGGATTGGGAAAAGCAACTGCCAAATTATTCCAACAAGCGGATTGGAATGTGATCGCAACCATGCGAAATCCCGAAAATGAAACCGAACTTACCGAGATCGAAAACATAACGCTTTTAAAATTAGATGTAACCAATCCCGCCCAAACCAAAGAAACTGTAGAAAAAGCCATCTCTTTAAGCAACATTGATGTCGTTTTCAATAATGCAGGTTACGGGTTAATGGGTGCTTTTGAAAGCTTGAGCGACGAAAAAATACTTCGTCAAATCAACACCAATCTATTGGGCGTACTGCGCGTTACACAAGCATTTATCCCTTATTTTAGAGCGAAGAAAGGTGGTTTATTTATTTCGACCACATCCATTGGTGGCTTTATGGGATTTCCGCTACATTCCATGTATCATGCGACAAAATTCGCTTTGGAGGGCTGGAGCGAAAGCATGTCCTTTGAATTGAAAAAATTTGGAATAGCCATCAAAACAGTTGCTCCGGGCGGAATAGCGACAGATTTTGCAGGTCGCTCCTTGGATATGAACCGAACTTCCGATTATCAGGACATTGAAGACAAACTGTTCGAACAAATGGGGTTGATGATGCAAAATGCATCCACGGCAGAGCAGATTGCCCAAGTGGTATACGAAGCTGCAACGGACCATAAAGATCAAGTACGCTATCTGGCAGGCGACGACGCACATGCACTCTATGAAAGACGACTACAAATCGGAAAAGAAGCGTTCAGGCAAGAAATCGCAAAACAATTTGGAGCCTGATTTTTTAATTAAGCAACTGCCGCTAAGGCAGTTGTTTTTTGTAAATTTGTACAATAGAAACAGGATGCATACGATCAATTCCATATCCGAATTTCACCGGCAATTGTCCTTGCCGGCACCGTTACACCCACTCATCAGTGTAATTGATGTCGCTGGAATAAAACCTGCTGAAAGCGACATCTGGGAGCAGTTCTGCGTAAATTTCTATAGTATTTCGCTTAAAAAAGACGTTACTGCAACATTAAAGTACGGCCAACACTATTATGATTTCGACAAAGGAACGATGAATTTCATCGCGCCCAAGCAGATCCAATCGTTAACGATTGCTGAAATCAGAAAGATGAATACCGAATGCGGAAAAGGTTACATGCTGCTATTTCACCCCGATTTTTTGTATACCCACCCCCTGGCCAGCAAAATAAAAAGCTACAATTTCTTTTCGTACGCGCTTAACGAAGCATTACATCTCTCCGAACGCGAAGAAAAAGACATTATAGAAATCTTTCTTAAAATCGAAAGCGAATATCAGCATATCGACAAACATACCCAAGGAATCATTTTGTCGCAAATTGACATGCTCTTGCAGTACAGCAACCGGTTCTATGAGCGTCAATTCATTACCCGGAAAGCCGTTAACCACGCATTGCTAACTCAATTGGAAAAATTGCTGGATGATTATTTCGGCAACGAGGAAACCTTAAAACAAGGGCTTCCGACGGTAGAGTATTTGGCAGAAAGCCTTCATGTATCGGCTCGTTATCTAAGCGATTTACTCCGTTCCGTTACCGGTAAAAACACACAGCAGCACATCCACGACAAGTTAATTGAAGAAGCCAAGGAAAAGCTCACGGCAACAAGCCTTTCCGTAGCGGAGATCGCCTACAAACTCGGTTTTGAACATCCACAATCGTTCAACAAACTGTTTAAGAAAAAAACCAATGTTTCACCTTTAGCATTCAGGCAATCGTTTAATTGACAGAACAGTAATAAATAAATTTTAGTGTTAATCCCGCTGACCTGTTCTCCGGTAAATTGACCTTTAACAATCTTTAACTTTACGACCGCGATATTTCAAATTTTATATGGTACATTTACATTGTTCTATCGCTCAAGATCGAACGTAATAAAAATTAAGAATATTTCTCGAGTAAAAACCCAATGTCCCAGTCAGTAAAATTCAGCAATGTCAATACATTGTTCTCTAAAACGTTAAAACAAAAAATTAATAACTATTTTCAAAATTCACTTCAGCCAAGAACCGGGAATGGTAAGATCTATCTTAAAGCCTCTATCCTCCTGATCAGCTTTGCGGTATTGTATCTCCTTCTGGTATTCGCACCTTTGCATTGGAGTATTTCAATAGCATTATGTATCATTTTCGGAGCTAATCTCGCTGCGATTGGTTTTAACATTATGCACGATGCTGGTCACAATTCTTTTTCAGACAATAAAAACCTTAACACTGTGCTGTCCTACTCGCTCAATCTACTGGGCGGCAATATCTACTTTTGGAAGCTCAAACATAATATTGCACACCATACCTATACAAATATCGATGGCGAAGATCACGATATCGAAGTCAAGTTTATGCGTATACACCACGACCAAAAACTTCGGAAACACCATCGCTATCAGCGTTTTTATTTTCCGCTTCTCTATGGAATCTCCTATTTAGCGTGGATCTTTTATCAAGATTATGAGAAATATTTCCGTGGACGCATGGGACATAAAACCGAGCAATTTCATTTTCCGGTCAAAGAGCGTATTATTTTTGGGGTCAGTAAGCTCATTCACTTCAGCTTATTTGTCATCCTTCCGATCATTTTCGTCGGGTGGCTGCCCACACTTATCGGTTTGCTGATTTCTGGTATTGTGTGTGGTATGAGTCTGGCCACCGTATTCCAGCTGGCCCATGTGGTGGAAGAAACCGAATTCAAAACCATTGACCAGTCAAAGGTCGAGGAAGAATGGATGATTCATCAGATTCAGTCCACCGCAAATTTTGCTACGGGCAGCAAAGCACTTACCTGGTTGCTTGGCGGCCTCAATTTTCAGGTTGAACATCACCTTTTTCCAAAGATCAGCCATGTTCATTATCCTGCGCTCAATCGGATTGTGAAGCAGACCTGCAAGGAATATAAAATACAATACAACGAGTTTCGAAGCTTCTGGACAGCATTTAGATCGCATTTAAAAGTGCTGGAGGCCATGTCAAAATAACCTCGTTATTAGCGAGTCCATTTCCTTTGTCCCTTGCCGATACATGTTGGTCATTTAATTGCCTTTAAATGACTTTTCTTTTTTCCGATAGGCTTACTTTTGTCGCACATGTATCCCGTTCGGGATTGAAGAAGAGCAAAATGAAGAAAGAATCACGCATCATATCGCTCATTGTTGGTGGCACACTGTTTATGGAGATGCTCGACACCACAGCGATATCCACGGCCTTACCCAAAATGGCACATGATTTTGAGAGTAATGTTGTACACCTCAGTGCGGGCATTACTTCATACACCGTCATGCTGGCCGTATTTATACCGATCAGTGGCTGGATCGCCGACCGCTACGGCGCAAAAAAAGTGTTCAATACCGCAATTATAGGATTTATACTTTCGTCGATCGCTTGTGGACTGAGTACCAACTTGACATCTTTCGTTATAGCGCGCATCTGCCAGGGTACAGCCGGAGCACTTATGGTTCCGGTTGGTCGTCTCATCGTACTGAAGCATACGGCAAAGAAAGATCTGGTCGATGCGATCGGTTATATTGCCTGGGCCGGATTATTAGGCCCTATTGTTGGCCCCGTACTGGGTGGATTTTTTACGACCTATTTTAGCTGGCACTGGATTTTCTTTATCAACATACCCTTCGGCGTATTTGCGCTGTGGGCCGTGCATACATTTATTCCGGCAATGGAATCTGAAAATAGCCGTCCACTTGATATTATCGGTTTTTTAATCAGCGGGATTGGCCTCGCCGGCATCATGCTGGGTACCGAAATGATCGGCGCTGCCAACGGAGATTATACCAAACCGCTTGTCACTATCCTGGCAAGCTTTGCCCTGATGGCTATTGCGGTATGGCACTCCAAACGTATACAGTACCCCTTGATCGATTATCGTATCCTCAAAATAAAGACTTTCCGGGTTACAGTCTATTCCGGCTCGATTACCCGTATGGTGATCAATGTTGCTCCTTTTATCTTGCCCCTTATGCTACAGCTGGGTTTCGGACTGAGCCCATTTCATGCAGGCCTCCTCTATATGGCCAACATGCTGGGCAGTATGAGCATGAAGCCCGTAGCCATTTGGATAACACGACGGTTTGACTTCCGTAGGGTTTTGATTGGGAACGGTATTATTTTAACAATTTTTACGGCCGGACTTTCCCTGCTTTCCCTGCAAACGCCAATCTGGCTTGTGGCCATCGTATTCTTTTTCTCGGGGCTTACCCGGTCGCTCCAATTTACAAGCCTGAATACGTTGGCCTACGCAGACGTACCCAATGGACAGCTCAGCAATGCGAATACGTTGTACAATACGGCACAGCAAATGGCACTGGGTATGGGTATCGCCCTGGGAGCGGTAACACTTCACCTTGCAAGCAGCTATTATCAGGATACCGTTTATCAGATGCGGGATTTCAGTTTGGCCTTGCAGTTAATTGCTGGCTTATCCCTGCTATCCTTAATCGAATATTTCAAAATTAAACCAAGTGACGGGGCCAATTTAAGGGGTTTGCCTTCACAAAAAGAAGTGCAGAAGGCCGCTTAGTCCTTTAAATATTAGGTGGACTTTTCGGTATTGGGTAGGCTTTTCGGACTGTAGCCAAATTGTTTTTTAAATGCATAGTCGGTCAGGGAAATGATGCACTATATTTGAAATATACCCGTTTGATCTTTATCATAGCAGAATTTATCAGTTCAATGGTATAAGTTGATCCCAGCCCTTATGCCGCAGATTATGTGCGTTATCCAAAAAATCTTTTAGCTTTTTTTCTTTTCGCATCCATTCGTTTACCAGAAGCAGGTTTCCGATCTCCATTTCCGTCATGTTCAACCGCAGGCATTGAAACACCTCCTTACGAAACTCCAGTTGAGACGCATTAGGCGAAATTGGAAAATGGATATGCATCATATTCACTCTACAGGTGCTACTTATACGGAAAAACCATTTGTCAAGCCCTCTTTTTTCTAGCTCCTGCAAAAAACGACCGGCCTCTAATCGCGTACCATCAATCAGTACAACTTGTTTTTCTCCTCTTTTAGAAAAATAGAAAGGAACATCAAACATACGAACAACATCTTTTCGCAATGCACTTAGATCGAATCGAGCTTGGATGTAAAGCACATCATAAAGTGATCCGATTGGGATACTTTTATCCAATTCGCTTGGAGGGAGTATGGTGACCACTTTTTCTACAGGAACTGTTTTTTCTGGTAACAGATCGCTGAAAAGCGTCAATGCGTTTGTTGGCGTAAACCACCATAATTGTCCTCTGATAAAAACATAGCTTACGTAGACCAAGCATCCTGTAGCAACAAGAGGCATATAATGGAACAAATAATTTATAAAAAACATATACGTACTACCGCTACGTACAAAAGCGATTAGATAGATAAAGCAGAGATAGACCATTAAAAGTGCTAAGGATGTGGACAGAATGGCCCATAACAGTTCTGATACTGGCAAACTATTGGTCTGCAAGCGTCCCCTTCTAAAGAGTTGCAATTCCGGATATTTTTTCTGCCAATGGATCCACAAAACTTTCAGCCGAACACGAATGAGCAGCGCAGCAACGACTATTGCCAAAGCAAATGCTAATGTCCAAGTCCAATAGGCTGGCGTCCAAATTCTATTTAACTTAAATCCATTATTTGCAATTAAATTAAAAATCGAAGAGACAAAAAAGCTCTCAACGAATAATCTTAACATTTTCATATCATTCCACCAAATACTGTTATTAGACTAAGGTTTATATTGTTTGAACATCTAATTTATTAAAATTAATCAAGTATTAAGCAAAATTGAATCTTCAAAAAGAAGATTATCCTCCAAAATCACGGAGGTTATTCCTTGGCATTCGTTTAAGTAATCTTTAAAATAAATATTTGCCAAAAGAGAATTTTTATGAAAGAAAACTTAGACGAGTTTGGTTTGGCAGCTAAAGTTGCCACACTTCTCGCGCTACCTAGGGTAGATCGCGCACTAGCGCTGCAGCTTATGAGAGATAATTTTGTGGACTGGATGGAGCACAACTTTAATCTAGGCTCCAATCAGGCGGATAAACTTAACCAACTTCCCGCTGAGCTTAGTCAAAAACTTGGCATTGCGATCAGCAATTACCTCATGGAGGACCATGTACTTCAAGTTCGAAAAGACGAAAAGAAAGATGAGGATCCAGATTTCACAGAGCTTTGTATATACGGGGTCGAGGAATGGCTAGATGGAGAACCTGAAGCAGAACCGACTCCCCTGTATATACGGATTTCATATAGAAATGCCTAGCCTTATAGTAAGGAATAGAAATATAACTTATGGGTTCCGATATGGACGCATGCACATCCCCTATCGAGCGGGATTTCTCATAAAATCTTTTCCAATTCATTTCTGTGATCCTCACCCCATTGGGCTGTTACCGCGATGACTGGTATAAGGCTTTCACCGAGCCCAGTCAGTTCATATTCGACTTTCAGCGGAAGCTGATCAAAGACGACTTTATTGATTAATCCATGTTCAATCAATTGGCCAAGCTGCGCATCAAGTACACGGCGGGTTGCATTGGGGATTTTCCGCTGCAGTTCACCCGGACGCTTGATACCTGAATGTATGGCCCAGAGCAGGTTTATTTTCCATTTTCCCTGAACCACTTGTAGGAACAGATGTAAACCGCAATCTAAATTGATCGGAAGCTTTTTTTCATACATAGCTGCTATATTTTACGAAGGCATAAAGTGGGTATAGATAAATTTATCCGTAATTGACACGGTTACTTTATGCCCTTAACTTTGCAACAAAGTAAATATAAAAATATGAAATACAAGTTATTTGGATCAAAAACAGGACTGCATGCCAGTGAAATAATTTTAGGAGCTGCCAACTTTGGAACCAGAAAAGGTTACGGAGCCGATCCCGAAGAGTCAAAAAAGATTTTAACAGCTTATGCTGATGCAGGTGGTAATTTTATCGATATATCGGATGTTTACCAATTTGGAGAGGCAGAAGAAATCGTAGGCAACTTTTTAGAGGGGCAGCGAAGCAATTTTATTATCTGTTCAAAATATACCCGAAGTAGTGATCCCAACCCTGCGATCGGTAATTTTGGGAATAACCGTAAATCTATGCGACAGGCTGTTGAAAAAACTCTAAAAAGATTGAAGACGGACTACATCGATATTTATATGCCTCATTATGACGATGGCGTAACTCCATGGGAAGAAATAGCCATGGGACTTCAAGATCTGGTCAGCGAAGGAAAAATAGTGTATGCAGGACTAACTAATTTCCCGGCATGGAAGGTGTCGGCCATTGGATCAGCAACAAAACTCAGTGCTTTACAGATTGAATATAATTTATTACAACGTACCGCAGACCGTGAACTGATCCCGATGGCAAAGGAATTTGGTCTTGGTGTGATGATGTACTCGCCAATGGCTGGCGGCCTGCTGACCGCAAAATATAGAAAAGGAGAAGCTGGGCGAATCAGCTATTCTTCTGGCGCTGAATATTCCGAGGACGAGAAAACCAAACTGATCATTGATGAACTGGTATTAATCGCAAAAAAATATGAAGCAACACCCGGTGAGATTGCATTTGCTTGGAACTTATCGAAAGAGGCATTTCCATTACTGGGAGCACGCAATATCAATCAATTTGAGCAAATTATTAGCGCTATTGAAATTAATTTGACAGCTGATGAGCTGACCAAACTGGACGCTTTAAGCTCCATTAGCCTCGGGTATCCACACGACCTGCTGAATACAGTACGAGGTTGAGAACAGCATGAATTTCAGCAGCAGTATCGGAGTTGAAATATAAGGGAGCTAAAGAGATTCTTTAGTATATTTACTTTACTATTAAATGGGAGGATATTGGAGAGGGGTTTAACACGTGTAAATCAAGAAAACATGTTTACAATAGAACAAATTGAAGCTGCTCATAGCAACGTAAAATCAGGCGCTGACTTTCCGGCCTATATCCGGGACATCAAAAAGTTAGGTGACACATCGAAGTTAAATTAAATACATAAAAGAAAATGGGTCAATACTTTTGGATTGCGATACCTGCCGAGCTGTTTTTTCAGTATTGCGGAGAAACGATGGAAAAACATCGGACGCACGCCTATATTGAGAAGATAAACCGTCGTTCAGGCAAACGGAGTTATCTGAAATACAGCAAGGAAAATCAGTCGGCGTTTTTGGCAAGCTTTTCCTCAGTAGATTATCAGGGATTTTTCCTTTCCACCTATCCTTTTTCAGATCAGGAAACTATCTTAGATTCAGGTATCTTCTATGATTCACCTGTAGCCGAATATACCATTGCAGGAAGCGGGGGCTATGAAACTGACCGGACAAGGGAAATTATCCACTTGCGTCAGATCATGAAACAAGCGGACAAATCCGCAAAAGCATTTTTTGCGGCCTTGCAGCGCAACCTCAAAAAAATCCCCGATCTGCGCGATACCCTGAGCAGTGGAAATAAAAACCATTTTTACCTTCCGACATCAAAAAGTATTATTCCCCAAAATGCCCATAGTCGGCTTATAACACTACCCTGGGAAGAACACTGCCTGAGCAAAGACCTGGTCTACCAACAGCAATGATTCAAATTTATAACATAAACAAATGGCAAAATCTATTTTAACAATTACCCTGAATCCATCCATAGACAAGAGTACCCGTGTACAACATATCGTTCCTGAAAAGAAATTACGATGTGAAGCGCCTGTATATGAACCTGGCGGTGGGGGAATTAACGTATCTCGGGCATTGAAAAGACTTGGTTTGGCATCAACAGCCCTTTTTACATCCGGGGGAAAGACAGGCAGTTTACTCGAAAGCTTATTGAAGCTGGAAGATATTGCTATAGAACCTATTTGGGTGAACGGCGAGACCCGCGAAAACTTTATCGTGGTTGACAGCGCAACGAATCAGCAATATCGATTTGGGTTGCCAGGCGAACAGTTTGAGTCCAACGAACTGGAGGGGATCAGGACTTCGATTGAGGAAATCACCTATGTTCCGGATTTTGTCGTTATCAGCGGTAGTATGCCCGCTGGTATGCCGCCCGAGTTTACACGATCGCTGATCAATACGTACAAAACGAAGGGCAGTAAAATAATCATTGATACCTCTGGCGATGCACTTCGCCTTGCACTGGAGGAAGGTGTCTTTTTGATCAAACCAAATGCCGGCGAGCTTGCTGCGCTTGTGGGAAAAGAGGAATTGGGGCATTCCGATCTGGATATGGCCGCCCAGCAGCTAATTTCGGAGGGTAAAGCAACTTTAATCGTTGTCTCTTTAGGTGCTCAAGGCGCTATATTATATTCAAAAACAGAACGAATACAGCTGCCTTCCCCACTGGTCAAGGTACGCAGTACGGTGGGCGCAGGTGACAGTATGGTTGCCGGAATGGTGTCTGTCTTAGCCCAACAGGGAGATATGGAGCATGTCCTTCAAATGGGAATCGCCTGTGGCTCGGCCACGACGATGGCGGAAGGAACTGGGCTATTCGCTAAGGAAGATGTCGATCGGCTGTTCTCGGAAATAAAAAAAAGATAAATATTGAGGATTCTGCCTTACTAATGAAGATATTGCTTTACAAAAAGGCGCACAATCCCGTGCGCCTTTTTGTTCTGCTCATCTTTTCCGTTTACCCAGTTTCGCCAATAACCTACTTGTAGCGAAACTGACCAGGGTACCCAAGGCAGCCGTCAGGGCGGTCTGCAATACATCGCCCAGCGAGATGCTGGCCCAGATGGAACAGATGGTACCGCCGATGGCCGAGATGCGGATATCATTCACTTTCATCCATCGCGCTCCTTTCTACGGTATCTTCGCTTCCATTTTTAACGGACCTATTCTCCCTGACGCCCACCGAAGCATCCTTATCGGTAGGCGATTCAGCTGCCGACATCGTATCATCCATTGCCGACTGATTCCTTTCGCCATGGTCCGGATTGTATTTCCCTTCCTGCGGCTCCTTGCCATCGTCTACCTCGGAATGTGATTTAGCCTCGTCCAATATTGTTTCCACGATACCAAGCCCCAAAGCCAGATATTTTAATACATTTCCCACCTTACCCGGCAGCTTTACAGGTGCCACCAACAGCAGTTGCAGCACCTGTCCTATTTTATTGAAGATCTTTTTCATCTGTATAAATTTGTTTTTCAATTGAGATGAAGCTATCAGATTTATTCATTCCCCAATATGATTGAATAAATCATGATGGTTTCATGTTTACTTTTTTAAGGATGATCAATTATTTAGCAGGAACCTCTACTCACTCGACCTGTACTTCGACCAGTCCCTGCAGCATTAGTTCGACCACTAGCGGATAGAACTTTTTGTAGGCGACACCCGAGGCTAACAGGCGATAATCACCATCCTCCAGTACATATTGCGCGCCTACCAGGATGCAGCCCGCAGTCTCTTTGTAGCTGTTTCCTTTGTGGAAGTAGACATAGCTAAAATTCGGAATATCAAGCATCTCTAACATCCCGCGATGCATTTTTGGGTAAGCGTCGTAGTAACGGCCATTCATTGCCCCCTCGCGGTTAAAACCGAGTGGGTAATGCCCGACAGGTATGGCAGTCTCGCCCCTAATCTTCACGGGGCGCGGAATATTCTCCAGACCGTAGCAGACAAATTGATTGTTCAGGTAGATCTCGGACAGCGTGCTATGCTTGCCCTGTTTTGTACGAAGTACTTTTATCGTTGATTTCATACGCAAGATTTAAATTAGAAAAGACCGAGGTACTGACTTCTGGAGTACAGGTTTTCGTCACGATCATGTAGGAACAGGTACAGGTGCACCGGCCGATCATGCAGGATGGATGGCAGCTCGATCGTCATTTGGAGATCCTTGCGCAGCACCTGTTGTTCATTGATGGCTGCCTGCTCGCCAATAATATCATAAGCACAGAGTATGACCTGGTCATCCCATTGGTTATAATCTTTGATGTTGGATTCGGTTACATCCCAGCTCAGCTGAATCGTATTTGACGTACGTACACAGGTATTCACCGCGAGCGGAGACAGCATGCCATTGCTTATTTTTGCGAGAGCGGGCACTACCTCAAAATCCGGATATTCCCCCTGTATCACATTCGTCAGCGTATGCGACATGGCGCGGCCAAAAGCCGCCTGCACCGTGCACTTGCTATGGGCAAAACCTTTGCGGATGAGCGGGTACAGCGGATTCAAAAACCGGCGTGCCAGCCGAAAACGCTCCTGCGCAGCCTCCCTACGTGTCGGATCTGTAACCTGCTTTTTAAACTCAGAAATCACCAGCATGTCTTATCGTTTTGTGTTCAAAAATCAGGAGGAGCCACATGCTCCTCCCGTTCAATTAATCCTTCAGTGGCTAAGCCAGGTCAAATTCGCCCAAATACGTACTTTTGGATACCTTTTCGGCCTTGCGGTCGGTAAAGAAGATCCAGACATGCCCCTTGCCACCGAGCAGGTGGGCCGGGATCTGGATGTCTATCGTACCGGCAGCACGGGTGGGCGGTGTAGGTGCCGTCATAAATTCATCCTTTTCGGGTGAATAGACCAAGATAATGACCTGATCATCGGCCTTGGTCTTGTACAGGCTGTTGAGGATGGTATCCCAGTAGATAGAAAGAATTCCATTATCCACAGCAGCCTCCATGCCGCCGCCGTTGAGGTAAGAGCCCGTACTGATTTCGATCTTGCTGTAATCCAAGCTAAAGTTTGGATAAGTACCGCTTACCGCCTGTGCGATGTTGAGCTGCAGTGCCACGTTTGTGGGCGTCATCTTTTCGGTTTTGGAAAGCCCAAACCCCACCTGCAGGATCGGCGTGATCGGCATCAGAAATTTGGAGATTTTCAGGAAACGGTCCTGTTGGATCAGCTGTTCTTCGGACATCCCTTTCGTCCGCTTTTTGGGCAGGCCTTTGAGGTAGTTGATGGATTTCCAGGACGAAGCTATCACAGCGCCCACTTTACCACTTGCTCTTCCGATTACACCATTGTTGATTGTTGCCATGTTGTTATTTTTTTTAAAAAGTTAAACCCCATAAAGCTTTCATTTATACCGGTATGTATTGCTTTACTTCGACAAACATACCACATCACATAGCCCCTTGTCAATAGCATAAAACAGGTTGGCGGAGACTCGTCGGCGGCAGCCCGTCTTTTGTCGGCGTGTTGTCGGAGGCAATCGGGCATATTCCAGGTACACCGCCGTCTGGCACTTCAAAAACTACGGGTTTGAGCAGCAGTCTCGGGCCTTTGCTTCGCACCTGATTCGTACCTGCTTCGGATCAGCAATAGATCTTGTACAGATACTGACCAGACCTTCACCAGTCTCCGAACAGGGAAATACTGTTCAGCAACGGATTAACAGTGGCTGCTTTTACATGCAGCCCCGAAGACAATACGAAGCAGGTACGAATAGTGTAGGGATTTAAGGCATTTGCCGCGGCCATTTTTTATATTCGGCCACATACAGCTGCACCACATCTTTTTTGAGAAAGAGATCCGCATTACCCTCTTTATAGGTGGCTTTGAGCAGGCCTTTGGCGATACGGCGCTCGATGGTGCGCACACTTTTGCTCAAAAAATAGGCGACTTCGTGGATGGTCATTGTACCGGTCAGCTTGTGGAGCTCCGTATACTGCTGTTCTTGCAGCAGGTCGAGGATACGGTCCAGCTTGGCCGCTAAGGGCGTATATCCGATGCCTGACTTTAATTGAAAAGAATAGTGGATTTTAAGGTGAATAGCTGTCGCATTGGACACAAAACGGGGGGTGATATCCTGTTGATCAGGAGATCCTTTTACAAAAAACATAAACGGGTAAGGTTAGCTCGACTAACCGCCGAAATCCAGCGCAGCAGCAGACCTGTTGTCTACTGCGCTCGGTCTATCTAAGTTTATAAAGTGGGATGATTCAATTGAGCCGAATAAGGTTATCCCATCCCTCATGCTCCAGGTTATTGACGTTATCCAAAAAATCCTTTAGTTTTTTTTCTTTGCGCATCCATTCAGTTATCTGCAGCAGGTTGCTGATTTCCAATTCCGTCATATTCAACTTGAGGCTGTCAAACACTTCCTTACGAAACTCCAGGTAAGTGGCATTTGGCAATATCGGTTGACGGACGAGCATCATATTTACCCTACAGGTTTTATTGATGCGGAAATACCATTTATCAAGCCCCAACCTTTCTAGCTCCTGCATGAAATGATGGGCTTCCAAACGGATACCATTGATCAGGACGACTTCTTTTTTTCTTTTTTGGGAAAAATAAAAGGGCACATCAAACATACGTACAGCATCCATCTGCAAGGTATTTAAATTGAATGGCGAATCTTTATGCAGCACATCATAGAGTGATCCGATTACGATAGTCCTATCCAATGCACTTGGAGGTGCTATAGTTCCCGCTCTATCTGTTGTGTTTTCCTGCGACATGACCTCTTTCCCTAACAAAGCCATCACATTTTCAGTTGTTAGCCACCATAATTCGCCGTTACGAAAAACATAGATCACGTAGGCTATAAAGCCTAGACCAATAAAAGGCATATAATGCAGCAGATAGCTTCTTAACAAGCTGTACGTATCTTCGCTGCGGACAGAAGCGAAACAATAGATAATGAAGAGATAAATCGATAGAATCGATATAGTTGTAACAAGAATTGCACAGCAGAGCTGACCTTTGGGTATACTCTTGGTCATGACCCTCCCCTTGCTCATGAGTATCAAATCAGGGTACCGCTTCTGCCAATAAGTCCCAAAGGCTTCAAGAAACATCTGCGTGAACACGACCGCAACACCAATCGCAATTGCAAATGCCACTGTCCACATCCAATAGGTCTGTGTCCAAAATCGATTCAGGTAAATACCGTGATTTCCGATTAAATTAAAAAGCATGGAGATGAGTAAACTCTCCACCGTTAGTTTTAATACTTTCATATGTTATGTCAAGCTCTCTTAAATGGCTCAGGTTTATACTGGTTTACAGAACCAATTTACTAAATAAAATCAAATATTAAGCAAAATTTAATCACCCAAAAGAAGATTATCCTCCAAAATACCGGAGGTTAGGACAGGTCGGTTGCTAATTTGATCTATTTAAATAAATATTTGCAAAAATACAATTTGAATGAAAGAGAACTTCGACAATGCAGGTGTGGCGCAAAAAGTAGCCACGCTTCTTGCGCTACCCTTAGCGGAGCGCGCGCTAGAGATGCAACTTCTTAAAGACGATTTTGCAGCCTGGATGGAACACAATTTTGACTTGAAGCCCCATCAGGTGGAGCAGCTCTATGATTTTTCACCTGGATTTCGGAAACAACTTGGCACGGCTATCAGCAATTATCTCATGCAGGGCAACGTACTTCAATTTCAAAAAGAAGACAAGGGAGATGATGATGATCCAGAATTTAAGGAGCTTATGGTTCACGGCCTCGATGAATGGCAGGATGGTGTGGCGACAATGATGTTCACTCCCCTGTTTATCCGGATTTCCTACACCGGTCCGCAGCAGTAATCCAACCCAACGTTATCCAAAAACCATTTCCCCCGATCATACCGAAATCCTGATCGGGGGGATTTTATTGACCTATACACCATTATGAAAACAGCACTACAGATCGATATCGCACAAGTATTTGACCAGCCGATCAGTCCGAGAACTGATATGCTCAAGCCAAGAATAAGCATGTCCAATGCGGACTATCAACATTACGAAAACCAACATGGGCAAGCCTGCCTGCAGCAATTTGATGGCATGCTCGGCTACATCAATATATTGGATCTGCATCTACCTGCCGATATTGTCATTCCTATACAAGTCACACGTTCAGACCTGCATATCTTTTATCTCTTCACAGAAGATCGTGCTATTCAGATCAGGGATGTCCAGAAGCGGATCAGTTACAGCATTTCTTGCAATCGTGGCCGCTACTTCTACTTAACCAGAAGTGATTATGAAATCCATGTTCCTGCCGGAAGTTATACCCTTGTTAACTTTTATTTCCGCGGCAGCATTTTCCGCGATGGCAATGAGCGTCCCTTCCAGTTTCTTCACCCCTTGATCCATGCCTATCGAAAACAAGATCCGAATTCGTGGTGCAGCATCGATTTCCGTGCCGGCACCAGGACCATCTCATTGATGAAAACCATTGCGTCAAAAATCAAGAAAGGCGACCTCGATAGTGAGGTCAATATCCTCTGGGGTATCAAGAAACTGATCCAGCTATCGAAGGAAAAGATCTTTGAAGAATATGACAAGATTTCGGAATCCCAAATCAAATCCAAAGAAGCCCATGCTGCCATTAAGCAGGCAGTAGCCGAGCTTGGCCAGGATTTTAAACTGGACGACATTGCCTGGCAGCTCGGGATCAGTATGGACTATCTGCATCAGCTTATCCAACTTTATTACGGACAGAGTCCTCAAGAGCTGAAGGTAGAATTTATGCTGGATCTCGCCAAGAAATATATTGTAGACGGTATGCCTACCGATGCAATCGCCTATGAACTGGGCTATGCCTCACCGAGCAGTTTTGCACGCTTTTTTAAAAAGAAAACGGGCATGACGGCTACGGAGTTTTTTAAGCGGTATAACCAAGACTATTTATAAAATTTATTGTTAAATTAACCTAGTGACCTAAAAACATGAAAGAAATCATTCAAAAAAGCGTAAAATTTTTCAGCGTGATCGGACAATTTTTTGTAGCTGAGCCAGCTGACAAAAGCACGCTAATTGCGAGAAAAGTCTGTGGAAAATATAGAGCCTGGAAATATGGCCCGTTATGTATTTGTATCGAGATGGCCGCCTCCTATTTCCCTGAAAATTATCAGCTTGATGAAGAGGTACTCAGGAAAGCAAATGCTGCTGGCAACATTTATTCTCCAAAGGCTATGCTTTATTATCTTTTGTCCCATGCGAGAAAGGTAGCGGCACCACGGCAGCCATTACCCATTAAAAAGAGCTATAGCTATGTGGCCTGGCAGATGATCAATCTATCAAAAGTGGATATCGTGACAACCCTCACCAAACACCCTCGTTTAATAGAAATTCGTGAGGAAACGCTGGAACTGTCTGCAGCGAAAGCCGAGATACTGATCTTGAGCAGCGGTGGTGATTATCTTGAAGTAAATCATCTTCTTTCGAAGGTTGACCTGACACATAAATATGTAATTATCTGTTCTGTTTTTGAAGAAGCCTTTATACGCGATCATATTCTTTATCGAGTAGATCGGAAAATTACACCAAATTTTAAAAGCGAAAACGAATATATGGCATTCATTGACGAGATTATCCAAGAAGCCACCACAATACCTTTGAAAATTTAACCGTAGCATTCCCCCCCGAGGGGATTTTTTATTGCTATACGCTTTCATTATTCCAAACCTGTACATACACGACTCCAGATTCGGCCAAGCCCAGTGCTCCTTTAAGGCCGAACTTTGGTATAAGTTAACGACGAAAACGTTAACCGGATAAAACGAAGAAATAATAAAAGTCAAGTGGGCAGGCCATGATAAGGAGGCGCCGCTGCCAATAGAAAAATGGATCAGGTAAAACAAAGTTGTATGAACAGAAAGCACCATATATTGAACAGGATGACAGCCCTTTTCCGCTGGATCGGAAAGCTATACTCGTCCCTGAGGACGCAGGTGCATCTGCTGTCTATGCCCAAGGCATTGGTCAGCAGGCTGGTCAAAGACCCGTTTCAACTGGACACTTTACCGCATCGGATTGCCTTCGCCCAGAAGAGAGTTGTACAGCGAACGTTGCACAACCGTAAAGGGGCACTGTTCACGGAACTCCCGGATGGCCCTTAGGGGTCATCTGGGAACAGGCAGGCTGCGTATCGGGATGCAAAGCCAGCCAGCGAGGTCTGCTAAAAGACACCCAACAACATAAAATTAATCAAAGTTTTTTGAGGCAACCTTTTTTTGATCGGATAAAAAAGACCACAACAATGAACAGCAAAAAGTTTATTAAAAAAGCTGCCATCGCCTTCGGGTCGGCATTGACTTTAGTACTAGGTATCGCATTCGCGGTAAATGCAATGGAAAAGAAGGTTAGTATTATCGAGGAGCAACCTGCTACTCAAACATACTATTATCAACTAAATAGTACAAGTCCTGCGGATGTTAATAACCGCAATAATTATGCATTAACCAAACCTGGCAATGGACAGGTGGAATGCGGTAACGGGATATATATCTGTGAAATTCAAGATACTCCACACCCATCCGACGCTACAAAACCGGCCATGTCATTGGGTAATGTGACCGATAATCCTGATGATTACGAAGCTGCGGAAAGGCCGGCATTTTCAAATTAATGGGATAGTTTTTAAGGAGGGACAGCTCGGCTGCCCCTCCTTTTAGTGACACACTTTATCTTGGGTTTTGGGGCATGCCTGTCAGTTCAATGATCTCAGCAGGTAATGGTAAAGCATATCTGTTATCATTTCTCTTAAGCGAAAACTCGCTGTCACCTAACTTGCGAGCAGGAATAATCAACCCATCATCAATCTTATTTAATCGTTTGATATCCCCCCATCGGGAATCCCGCATGATGAATTCCTTTCGTCTCTCATCCAAAACTAGTTTTAAGGCGCTCTCCTGCGACATTGACGCAAGCGGTGGGCTATAAGTCTCATCATAACGATGACGTTGGAAAATTTCAAGAAATCGCAGTCCTTCCTCTGTTTTATTCAGCCGTATTAGTCCTTCCGATAGATTGAGGTAAGCATCCGCTACTGTAAGTCCCATAAAAAGCCCTCGGGAGCCGACGTAAGACCCCTTGAAATTATAAGATCCATCATTATTTCTTTCAAAAAACAGCTTCTTTCTAAGATCATGTGTGTCATATGAAGAATATAACAGTGTATCAATTTTACAATAGGACTTTCCAAGCATGTTATAAATTCCTCCTCCGGCCACTATATAAAGGATTTCATCATCAAAACCAAAAAACGGGTATCTGGCTTCCTGTGAATAGTCTCTATAATCTTTAAGTTTGCTATCGATTTCAAGTGCTTTCTGTGCATATAGAACTGATTGATCAAATTCAGCTCGTGCCTGATAAATCCATGAAAGTAGCACATAAGCTGATATCCTTGAAGGTAAGTGAATATTGTCTGATTTCAATGGCAATAAACTTTCTGCTTCATGTAGATCCTGTAATATCTGTTGATAACATGCTTCAACTGTTCCCCTTTCGGACGGTATGTTAAAATCATCACTCAGCCTTAAAGGGATGCCAAGATCAGTTTTAGAAGCTTCTATATCATACGCTTTAGAAAAGAGGGAAAGCAGCTTATAGTGACCAAATGCCCTAAAGAACAATGCCTTTCCCCTAAGCTCCTTTGCACGCCCCTCTATTTTCTTCTCAGAAGCGATTTTAGCCAATTTGGCTAATACATGATTGCTGTAATATATGCTCTTATAATAATCCAGCCAAGGATTGAGGTAAAACTGGTAGAAGATTTCTCCTCCCCATGTATATAACTGTCTTTCGTGCTGATCAAATGCTTCCCAGCTAGATTTGTCGAGGTAATAATTATCAGCAGAAGCCTCGCCAAGTCCCATGCTATAATAATTCATGATCTTAGTATTGTTCAATAGCGCATCAAGGTCTTCGAGGCTATTGGCTTCTTTTAGACTGGCATCAGGTTTTTCATCCAAGAAATTTTTACATGAAACCTGAAGGATGATCAATAGATATAAAAAATAGTTGAGCGTTTTCATTTTTTTCTAATTATAAGTCAAATTAATGCCTAGAGAAATCTGTTTCTTAGGCCTGAATTGTGAAAGGTAATCGGGATCAATTCCTTTATTGTTTTTTCTCCAAATAATTCCAAGATTAGTGGCATTGCAGAATAGCCTTCCGGAAACAATTTTATTGATCCTGAATTTATATCCTACAGAAAGATTTTGTAAACGTACATGGCTTGCATCTTCAACTAAAACGGAAGAACTTTGATAGAAAGAGCTACGCTCGGTATCAACAGGGTAAATAAAAGAAGGTATATCTGTTTTGGATTCGTCACCACTCACTTTCCATCTACGGTCAAAATCCCCGCTACCATCGCCTAATCCACCCATGGCAACCAATTCATTATATCCTACTGGAGTCCGTCTAAGTACATGTCCTAATTTATATAGAAAACTGGCGGAGACATCAACGTTTCCTAGCGACATACCGGGGTTAAAATAACCCGAATAGCGCGGAACCACAGTACCTTTGTATTCGAGTACAGATTTATCCTGCAGTTTGATGTTTGGATAATCGATCGAACGCTGACCATCCAGTTCCCCGACAGGATTTCCGTTGGCGTCTAGCCCATTCCACTTATATGCGAGAATAGAATATACCGGATAGCCTACCTGTCCCGTTACTGAAGTACCATAACTTAGAAACTCATAAGCATAATTGCCCTCATAATAATAATCGGTTACTTTATCAGTATTGAAATTGATCATAAGCTGGGGCGTAAAGAAAACACGATTTCCAAATGGAATATTTCCATTAAGCTTTAGGTCAACACCATTGCCTTTCATTGCGGCAATGTTCCGAAGTACACCCTTGTTTGGTATAGCCGTATAATCCACGGGATATCTGCCAAAAAGGTCAGTTCCCCATTTTTTGTAATAGTCAAGAGAACCATTGATCTTACCCGATATAAATGAAAAATCAATTCCAGTATTCCATATTGTATTTTTTTCCCACCTTAGATCAGGGTTGCTGTACTGGGAAATAATAGCCTGCGGCAAGTTGGTATAGCGGTCCGGGCTTGTGTAGCGAATAGTTGTAATGGCTGAGCGCGATTGATCCACATTTCCACTGATACCATATGATCCGCGTAAGCTCAGCGCATCTATCCATGCAATCTTAAAGAAACGCTCTTCCGAAAGATTCCATTTGTAGCCGATAGACCATAGCGGTTGCCACCTTTCATTCGTTTTTACACCGAATAGATTTGAAGCGTCCCGCCTAACACTCCCTGTCAGGACATACCTACCGTTGTAAGAAATCGATGCATTTGCATATTGAGATCGTGAACGGTTTATTTTAAGGCTCTTATTATCTAAATATGGAACATAAATGGTCGATTTATCAATAAAGTGAGTGTATGGGTTCCGGTAATCTACTTTTGAAACAGTATACGTGTCGGGATCAAATCCATAGAATCTGTATTGCGCACTCTCGGCATTTGACTGTCTCCACTCCGTTCCCAGTAAAGCTGTAAACAACAAACCCCGCCACCTCTTTTCATAGTTAACACCAAATCTCACATTATGCGTCTTTTGTATCTGATCAGATTGATCCAGAATACCGCCAGTAGGAATTGCCGATGTTACGGTTCGTTTGGCATAGTCTACCATAGCATAGGAATTGATCAGATTTCTGACCATGTAACTATCCTCATCATAACGTTGTTTATCCCGGCTGGATACAAACTGAAAACCATAGTTACCCTGCAGATTCAAGCCCTTCAAGAGTTTGATATCAGCTGTCACATTTGCCAGCACCATATTGGATGCAAGCGTAGAATGCTTTTTTTTGTATTCTATCAGCGGATATTCGAACCAATCATTTAAGAGCCCTTGCCCTACAGTGTCAAGATATCCTACCCTATTTTTAGCTTGTCTAATTGGATTGCCATCTTTGTCTGCAAGCATGAGGTATGGTCTACCGTTTGATGGACTATAAGCAGTTCTTCCTTCTTCAAATTTATTGTCTACATATTGAAGGTCAGTTGAAAGCCTGATCTTTGGATGCAGTTCAATCTCAATAAAAGTCCTTACTAAATTCTTCTTCAGCTTTTCATCCAGTGTGCCGGTATTGTTGTCCATTCGCGCAGAAAATTGGTAACGCAAATTCCTGCTACCACCTTCAATACTTAAGTTCTGATATTGGTTGACAGCCGTTCGGTACATATACTTACTATAATCGTCCCTGACATCAAGCTTTCGGTAGTTCGCTATAGCCTGCTCATGATCCTTTGGATCTCCTATCCCATCTCTAATGGCTATTAAATGCTCTACTACAGGCGAAAGATAAGGCATGTTGAAGGAATTTTGATTATCATAACGGCCTTTTTCAAACAGGAAGTTTTCGAGATCTACAACACCCGAAGAAGAAATCCGATTTAACGAATAAAGGTCTGGTTTTTCCTGTATCTGCACACCTCCTGCTATTGCGACCCGATTCGGGGAATTGTACTTCCCTTTTTTCGTCGTGATTACTATAACCCCATTACCTGCACGGGTGCCCCAAATAGCCGAGGCAGCAGCATCTTTTAATATTGTGATGTCTTCGATGTCCTCGGGATTGATCCAATTCGGATCACCTTCGTAGGGGAAATTATCGAGCACGATGAGGGGAAGATTTGTATTATTTATACTGCTCAATCCGCGGATAGTCATCGACCGTTTGCTGTCGCCTGTCTTATCGAATAGGATCGGTGAATTGCCTTCTAACTTCTGAAATATATTGCTGCCGTACACATCCCTGCTTCGTTGGAGATCAATTTTATCGACTGCGCCTGAGGATATACGCTGATTTATTTTCTGATATCCTGTATTAATTGTAACTGTTTCGAGCATATTATCTTTGCTGGCCAAAGTGACAGATCTGTCTTTAAGCAGCTGGCTCAATGCAATCGTAACAGTTTTGTATCTGATATGTGTAAAAGTCAAGCTATCCATATTAAACTTGTTCAAAAGAAAAGATCCTTCATGGTCAGTTTTTGCAACGAAATCTCTTCCTTTGACATTTACCTCTTCCAGCGGATTAAAGCTATCCACGTCGGTGATCTTTATCTTTATTACCTGAGCCTGACCGTTCACCGTCTTGATAAAAATGAAAAGCAAGAATATTAAATAAGTCGTTTTCATAAGCTTCTCCTTTCTGTTACCTCTATAATTGATTGTTTAGCGCGCTGATTTTTGATTTTTAGCCCATATTTAGACAATATGTCCTGTAAATATTCCTCGTCCCTTATCTTATGGAGATCTATAGAAATCCGGTCCTGTTTATCGATTAAATCACTGGACAAATAGATTGGTACCCTCCGCATATCCTTTTGCTGGTAGTTCAGCGACTTCAGCAGTTCTTCAATCGTCACATTGCCTGCTGTGGCATATAACTTTTTATTTCCTGTTGGATATATCAGTTTGGTTTCAACTTCTTTCTCAACGACTGCAAGGTCATATCCATTTGTATTGAGCAGTGCGCTCAATGCATTCCACTTTAACTCCTTTTTTGGGATGTTCAATGGAGCAATAGATTCCAAGCCAGCGCCATATTTGGTTAACCATACAGTGTAAGGAAATTTTTGTTGATCTTCGAAGCCGAAGTAGTCGAACTGATCTTCATTACTTATCTTTAAAAAGATCCGGTTATGCCAATAAACATCCAGGAGCTTGTACATTGCAAACAACAGACTATGATTTGTCAGGTAGAGCCTTTGCGTGCTATCAGTCTTTTTGTAAGATCCAAATGCTGAAAGTCCGCTTATAGGCCCCATTATAACCGTCCTGGATTTTATAGCATCCTTAATTCTACTGTTTTTTTGGTCCAGGATGACTTTGGTTTTATCAAAATCAAGGATATCGCTCTTCGCAAGATATTCTTCATATTTACCTCCTTTCAATTTTTGGACATTTTCAGGTAACAATATTTCAGATTGGGCAATAGTCAAAACTTTCCCCTGTTGGATGACTACGACATGCGGAATTATCCTATAGGGGAAATAAGCACTTAGCACTGTATCGCCAATTATTGTTGGAAAGTTAAGCTTAAACCTTTCGTTGAACTTGGTGACTTCTTCATCGTCCTGATAAGTGACACCGAGGAATGCTATATCTGCATCAGTATACGCATCCGTTTTAATATACTTTTGTATTGATCCAATACAGGCACCACACCATGTAGCCCAGAAGTCCAGAATGATCAGTTTTCTATTTTTGAGTTCATTAAGAGTTATTGTATTCCTATGGGATCTGTCGTACATAGAATTTAAGGCTGTAGTCCAAAATTCATCTGGCACTGTATCACCTATTTTCAGTGGTTTGATTATTTTCAGCCCTTCCGCCCCGCTGTCCTTGCGGGGCGTCTGAGCCGATAAACTAAACATATGAAACATAAGAGCTAATACAATAAAAGCTCTTATGTTCTTCAATGCCTTTAAAAAACAAGTTAAATAGGATTGAAAAACTAAGAGGAACACAATTACAACTAGTGTAATCTGTATAACTGGAATATTGACTACCTTATCCAATAAGGCAGTGTATGATTTTGATCTTTTTATCATCTGCTTATGGATTAGGTATTATTCAGCAATTCTATTAAAGAAACTGTGGATCCTTTGTTTGGTTTCCAGATCGGCCGTAATGACGCCGGCAGGTTCCGTAAAGGCAAATGGCACCGTATCGATTCCGATCTTGCGAAAGTGTACGAGGAAATAAGCCATCAGCACACGACACACTTTCATCAAAAAGGTATGCATCTGCTTTACGTCGGCAGCATCTTCCTGCACCGTACTCTTTCTATAGTTTTCAAAGAGTGTCCACAGGCTTTCCTGACAGTCGGTGATGGTATGTTGGGACCAGAACTCCGTAATGGTTTTTAATGGATCGTATCCATTGTCGTATATTTCATAACATGCTAGCTCAAAAGGTAGCAGATTGTTTGATTTTTGGTTCATAATTTAGTTTCATCAAGTATGACAAACCCGAGGTGCTACCGGAAAATTAGGCCAAAGCATCCCCCTTCGCGATTTTTTCGCGTTAAAATGGCTTGTCATTGCACAGATCAAATGCGACCTATGCGAAATGGACAAATAAGATTAAAAGTCCGAAAAGCGCCTTGATACAGTTTCAAAGCATAAATTAGGGTTAATTATGGCGCTCCCTGCCGGAAAGAAGGAAATACCGACCTACCACAAAATTGTATTACAATAAAAACTACGGGTAAAAAGTTTGGACTGAATGAAAATTTGCTTAATTTTAAGGTGCAAATATTAAATCAAGCTGTATCACTGGCCAATATTACCTTTTAATGCAATTATATAAATGTATAGGTCGGTGACAGGCGTAAAAAGAGGGAAATTAAACTGAACCGGGTTCAGTTGTCTTTTCAATTTAAGGAAAGTCAAATCCTCCCCTTTTTGTTGCTCTTTACAGCCTGTTTTAAGTTGAGCGCAACCTATTCAGGTGCGCGAAAGATGTTCTTTAAAAGTGATTTGCGGGAATACCTAGTCATCTGATCTCTGATCGAATGCGGGTAATGGGTGGTGTTTTTTGTGTTCGTTCTCATAATCATTTTTGGTTTTATGTGAACGATGTTACTCTCTATTATTGCGAAGAATAAAAAAAGCAAGGGGTGACCCGCACTTTAGATCTGAAGGTGACTAACCTTTGTTGTCTATGTCTACACGAGACACTTGACTCTACCCTCTAAAGTAAACGCGAATCACCCACATGCATTATAAAAGTATTACAAAAGTAACAAACTTTTTGAGCATGGGGCGATATCACGGTTTTCTCTGGGTAATTTAGTCGTTTACAGATAGAGAAAAACATCGTTAATCATGGCTAATTGCCCTGATCTTCATATCGCTAGAACAAAAATACAAATAACTGGAATATTATGCAAGTTTTTTAGGTTAAAATATGTCGAAAAAAATCAATAATATAAAAAAAGCTATCAAAGATTCTCCACTCCAAGTAATAGCACTAGCTCTGTACCTTGACGTGGATGACACGACAATAAGCAAATGGAATTCAAATACTGCTCAACCGAGTTTAAAAAGATTGGACGAAGTAGGTGAAATTCTTGAAGTAGATAACGTAGAACTAATTCAATCCATTCCGAGATATTCTACTGGATTAGCTCAAGCTCTACAGAATGAATATAAAAGATTGCTCAAAACCGGTATGTCTATCAAAATCCAATCTCCTGATGATAAAGGAGAATTAAAAGAGATTAATAATCCTGAATTTGTAAGAGCACTCCAAAAGTTTGTTGCCGATTATAAGAACGAGAAATTATAACTTGCAACGGGATTGTATGTAGCCAAAAGGATTTTATGGCTGAAAAGCCTATAAAATCCCGTTCGGATAATGGAGCCAAAATTGAGATTTAAAACTGAGATAAATATCAACAGAATTTGCTAAAATTGTACACCCCAGCATTCGAAATGTTGGGGCATATATCTTTTGACTATTTAAACTAATATATCAATGGCAATTCATTCAATAATTTTTTCTGAGTTCTCCAATTTGGGTAGTATTGGTCCATCATTAGGACAAAACGCTTATTATGATGACGTTCTAATAAATGAACCAATTCATGAACCACTACATATTCAATACATTCAATCGGTTTCTTTGTTAATTCGATATTAAACCATAATCGCCCATTAGTTACAGCACAAGAACCCCATTTTGTTTTCATCGTTCTGATTTTGAATTCAGGAATTTCCAATTGCATTTTATCTGCAAAATGTGCGAGCAAACTATTCAATTTAATACGAAGTGCTTTTCTGTAAAACTTGTATAAAACCTCACGCTTCAATTCTTTATCATTTCCATCTATTACAAAAAGAACAATCTTTTTACCTTTTAAACTAATCGAATTCCGTTTAGCCACAACGACTTCTAACAAATATCGTTCACCAAACAAATAATGACTTTCTTGGTTTATCATTTGTCGTTCGGATTCTCTTGCTTGATTTTTAAATTTTAGCTGCTCTTTCTTAATCCAACCCAATTTGGTAGCCGCATAGATTTTCACCTTCTCCAAATCATAAAATTCTGGCGAAGAAATCGTCACCTTTCCTTCCGGCGGGTGGACACTAAGATGTAAATTCTTAATATCTTTAAAAGTAACCTCTATCTCTACTCCTCCAATCTTCAACTGCTCTACTTTCATTAGTATTCGTCTTTATGAGCTTCTATAATTTTATAAATCTCGTTGACTTTATCCTTATCTTTTACAACGTCGTAAATTGCTTTTTTGACTAAGTTTTGTTTCGCTAAATTTTCTCTAAAACCTTCTTGTTTTGCGTATTGTACAGCATTTTCACAAGCTAAAGCCAAATATTCATCTTCCAAGGTATGATACAAAGCTACTTTTCCTTTTGTATTTAGCGAATCCGGTAAGTCATCCTTTTTACCTTGATTGACTTGGCGCACCAGTTCCACCATTTCATTCAAATATTCTTGATAGGAAATCATATCTTGCTTGCGCTTTTCAATCAATTCTTGCAAAAGAACAGACATGTGATCAAAATACTTCGGATCTAACAAATGTTCTTCTACAATTTTACTGCGCACGTTGTTTTCAATAATTTCTGCAACAGCTTCTTTATTACCTTTAACACCAGCAGGTAAAGTTTCAATCGCTTTTTGAATATTGGTATCAAATAAATCCAACAAAGAAATATCCTCAAAAGGAGAAATGGTTTCAGATTCTTCAGCACGGATATAGGTGTCAATCAAGAAACGCATATCGGCTTCGTAGGCTTTCAAATCAATCGTTTCACCTGACGCAATTCGAATAATTTCTCTGATGTTTAAATACTCATCAATTTTTTTATGAAAACGTTGTACTTCTGCATCACTAAATTCAGTCTGTACAAAATCTGCTTTGATAGCTGTATAAGCACGTACATATTCAACGATAGCTTTGTATAAGGCCATACGTTTGAATTCATTCGCTTTTAAATCTTCGGGGTTCTCGGTATTCCCACAGAAATAGCGAATAAAATCCAAATCCGCTTTGGGTAAAGCTACATTTTCAATAATCGCTTCTACGGTTTCATATGCCGTCATCAATCGATCGGCCGCTACTTTGATACGATCCTTTAAATTGATTTCAACTTCTTCCTTTGTAAACCCTTCACTGTCCAATTCAGATGTATAGACACTGATAGCGTCGGTTACATTTCCAAACAATTCCATGTAGTCGATGATGTAGCCATAATCCTTGTCGTCGGTATCCAAACGATTCACACGACAAATAGCTTGAAACAAGGTATGATCCTGCATCTTTTTATCGATGTAAATATAGGTACACGGAGGCGCATCGAAGCCTGTTAAAAGTTTAGATACTACGATCAATAATTTCATGCGAGCAGGTTCCTTACGGAAACGCTCCTTGCTTTCTTGTTCATAGGTTTCAGTCTTAGATTTATTACCACTCGGGCTCACTGATTTTAATAATTCCGTATAGGTATTGTAGATGTATTCTTTGTCTGTTTCGCTATCTGCCCCTGTATCTTCTAACGATATATCACGTGCATTTGGATTGTACGAAGTAATGATCGCACATTTGTTTTTCAGTTCCGTATTTAGAAACAAGTTGTAGTACTTACACGCTTCATAAATGCTCGAAGCCACTAAAATGGCATTACCTTTTTCATTTGCTAAACGCGGTTTTACAGAGAAATCCATCACAATGTCTGATACGATTTTTTCCATGCGGCTCTTTGAACTCAATACATTTTGCATTGTTCCCCATTTCTTTTTGAGTTCATTGCGCTGGAATTCATTCAACCCCGCTGTTTTTGCTGCAAACCATTGATCAACTTTAGATTGTGATGTTAAAGATTGTTCTATCTTACGGCCCTCGTACATCAAATCTTTCACGACACCGTCTTGAACTGCCTCGTTGAATTTGTAGGTATGAATGTATCGACCGAAAACATCCATCGTCGTTTTCTTGTCTTGTTTCAACAAAGGCGTTCCTGTAAACCCAACAAATACTGCATTATGCAATACGGCTTTCATCACTTGGTTGAGTTTACCGCTCTGTGTGCGGTGGCACTCGTCAATGAAAACAAAAATTTCTCCCTGCGTTTGTAGCGGATTTTCTTGCAATTCTTTTAAAAAAGCATCAAAATCGGTTTCGCCTTTATTTCCAAACTTATGGATTAATGAACATACCAATCTTGGGCGTGACGAAGTCAAAAACTGTATCAATTCTTTACCTGATCTAGTTTTTGCAATATCTGTTTCACCCACATCATTAAATACCCTTTCGATTTGATCGTCCAACTCTGTACGGTCGGTTAGAATCACCAAACGGGAATTGGGAACATTCTCCAGAATCCATTTCCCTAGCATCACCATCATTAAGGATTTACCCGAACCTTGCGTATGCCAGATAATTCCTCCTTCACGACCTCTCACAAAATCTTGCGCTGCTTTCAACGCAAAATACTGATGTGGACGTGGTAATTTTTTCACCCCTGCATCAAAAACAACACCATTGTAAACGATATCTAAAAAGCGTTCTTTGACACAAAGTTTCTTTAGGTATTTATCCAGTTTATATTCGGTATTGTCGGCTTCGTCTTCTTTCCAAGACAAGAAATATTTAGCTGGAGTTTCTATAGTTCCATACTTCAATCCTTGCGTATTATTACCCGCCATAACAAACTGAACCGTGGTATAAAACCACTCGTTAAAGGTTTCTTTTTGATTGGAAATGGATTGATTTACCGATTCTGCAATGTCTGTGGTCCCACGTTTTAACTCCAATACACCCAAAGCAATACCATTCACATACAACACAATATCAGGACGACGTGTATGTTGGCCTTTGGTCAAAGTAACTTCTTCCGCGATACCAAATTCATTCTTCTCCCAGTTTTTCCAATCAATCGGGAAAATGGTATCAAACTGCTCTCCCAATTCCGGTCGCGCTTTTACACCATAACGCACCATGTTATAAAAAGCCTTGTTACGATCGTATAAATTACCTGAACTCGTATGTGCCAAATCGTATAGCTCCTTCACTGCTTTATTGGCCAAAGTTTCTGTATATCCCCGTTGCAAAAGATTCTTTTTCAAAATCTCTTGCTCTACGTTGCTATTATTGTCACGTTTCTCCCAATTGCCATAATAGCTATAGCCCAATTGCTCTTGAAACAATTTGATAATTCTATTTTGGGTGATACGTTCGATTGGGTTGATCATGGTAAATTAGTTTTTAATAGGGAAACAATATATTGATTATGTTCCAATATTTCTTCAACAAACCATTTTGAATTTTTCATCATTTCCAGTTGTTTTATACTATCCTTTGAATTAGAATTGATATAATGTTTATGCTGCTCCCCTAAAACTAG
>NZ_DBGB01000031.1:0-217685 GCF_002295765.1 Sphingobacterium sp. UBA865
AGCAAAAGGATAGGTCAATAAGCTTATTGGAAAGTTGTCATGCCATTGGTCGGAATGGCTTTTATCATTTTTATCCGTCTATGTGTGCTTAGAAAAACTTCATGTATAATTCCTCAATAAATAAATTCCTCAATAGGCAGAGGAGAGATCGATAAATTACGTATATATGCCACGCAATTAAATTGCATATAAAAGCTAATTTATCTAAGTTTGACTGTTGATATGCACGAATTTGCATTAAGTAATAATTATGTCCAATCGATTTATAACATCTTTTAAGTCCCGCAAGTGGCGATGGCTTTATATTGCGCTAGCTGCTATGCTGGTTTTGGCTATTGCAGTTGGTACCTATGCTTATCAGAAAAGAGATGCCATGCTCATGGGAGCAATCAACAAAGCGAAAGCAAAGTTGCTTGAAAAGTATGATATGGAATTGAAGATCCAATATTATGCCTTCCAGGGAATTAGTGCAGTACAGTTTAAGAATATACAATTGTTGCCCAGACATCGCGATCAATTGGCACAAATCAATGATCTTACGGTATCTGTAAAATTGTGGCCTTTGCTATTCGGAGATGTAAAATTGGGGCAGGTTATTTTGGATAATGGGACCGTTTCTCTTGTTAAAAAAGACTCGGTCAGTAACTACGATTTCTTATTCAAGAAACAGAAAAAAGATACCGTAGAAAATGATAATCCAAAACAGAATCTGGCAGCTTTAGCAGATCGATTGTTGAAAAATGTGTTTTTTAAGGTTCCAAATGATCTTGATCTCAAGAATCTTGAGCTTTCCTATCGCGATGACAGCACTTCACAGCGCATTGTCATTCCCTCTGCGGTGATCGACGGTGGAGATATGGAAACGAAGTTCCTGCTAAACGACCATGAAGCGGCCTGGAATCTGACTGGAACAATAGATTCGGATAATCAAGAATGTGACCTTCGCCTTTTTTCTGATAAAAAGGAGGTCAATCTTCCCTTGTTGCAACGCAAATTTGGTCTTGCAGTAAGTTTTGATGAAATATCCTTCCGACTGGACAAGGCGCACAGGAGGAATAAGGAATTGCTGGAATTGCATGGGCAATGGGGCTTTAAAAATTTGAAAGTAAATCACTGGCGTATTTCTAGTAAAGATGTCATCTTTCCTGAAGCCATCATGCAGGGGGCATTGAATATTGGAGCATCATCGATTGAAGTGAGTAAAGAAAGTACCGTACAGGTCAAAGATTTTGTGTTTTCACCTTATGTCAAATATGTGCACAAGCCGGAGAAAGAGCTCTTCTTCGCTATTCACACAGATAAGATCGAGGCTCAGCACTTTTTTGATGCCATGCCAGTTGGACTATTTCCAGGTTTAGACGGTATTCAGGTGGAGGGGCACATTCAATACGATCTAAACTTTGCGCTCGAAATAAAAAAGCCCGAAAAGCTTCTTTTCTCTTCCAAAATGGATGATAGGGATTTAAAAGTCGTTAAATGGGGAGAGGCTGATATTGCGATGCTAAATACGCCTTTCACGTATACAGCTTACGAAGATGGTAAGCCGATGCGGGAGATTGTGGTGGGGCCTCAAAACCCTAATTTTACACCGCTAGATCAAATATCCCGTTATATGCAGATTAGTTTGATCAATACAGAAGACCCCTTTTTCTTTAAACACAAGGGCTTTGAGGAGAAGGCTTTTAAGCTCTCCATTGCTACAAATATCAAGGAAAAAGGGTTTAAGCGCGGGGCGAGTACGATATCTATGCAACTGGTAAAAAATGTTTTTCTAAATCGGAATAAGACCGTTGTGCGGAAGCTGGAAGAAATTTTGCTGGTATGGCTGATGGAGCGTTCACAGCAAGTCAGCAAACAACGCATGTACGAGGTTTACCTGAATGTCATCGAATGGGGGAATAATGTATATGGTATCACCGAAGCTGCGCGTTATTATTTTGGAAAAACACCGGCACAGTTGGGGCTTGGAGAGAGTATATTTTTGTCCAGTATCGTTCCACGACCTAAAAAAGGACTCAACTTTTTTGATTGGACAGGGCACCTGAAAGGGAATATGTTGCGCTATTTTAATACCTATGGTCATATTATGACCAAAACAGGGCAGATTAGTGTGGATTCAACAACTTCAAATTATGGTTTTTATGAAGTTGTTCTGCAACCGCATCTGCGGGCAGCTCGACCAGCTGTGGTAGATTCGCTTGATGTATTTGATATGGGAGATGATCCATTGTTGTTCGATCGTCTCGAAAGTAGCTCTCCTGCCGATAATCTTGAAAGTGTATCTGTTCCAAAGAAGCTAAAACAAATGGATCTAACGGAAAAGAAAGATGAGGAGGCGACTGAACCAGAGAAACCAAAACGATCGCTATTTGACAAGATATTGGGACGTAAAAAAGAAGAAAAACAAAACGACGCACACAAATAGTGTTTGTGGCGAAAGAAGGATATTAACATGAAAAAGATAGAAATTGACGGATTGCTTTTCGAACCTTTATTTGAAGAAGAACAAATTCAGAAGCGAGTGCGCCTAATGGGGATTGATATAAGCCGGCGTTATGAACACAAACTGCCTGTTTTTATAGGTGTCTTGAATGGATGTTTTATGTTTATGGCAGATTTGCTTAAGCAAATTGATGTTCCTTGTGAGATGTCATTTATTAAGTTGGCATCTTATATTGGAACGGGACAATCTGAATTAAACGAGCTTTTAGGACTTGGTATCGACCTTGAAGGCCGGGATGTGATTATTGTAGAAGATATTGTCGACTCCGGGCATTCACTCAAATACACCTTGGATGCTGTAAAAAAATTAAATCCAGCCGGTGTGATTGCTTGCGCACTTTTGGTTAAACCTGAGGCGCTGCAGTATCATTTTGAGGAATTAACTTATGTTGGCTTTGAAATAAGTAAGGAATTTGTAGTTGGGTATGGTATGGACTTTAATGGTCTTTGTCGGAATCTCCCCGATATTTATAAAAACGTAGCAATCTAATGTGCTATCAAGTGATCGTTAGATTTTAATGGTAGAATTTCGCTCTATTCAAGCGTTTGATCGCTGTATAATGCTTTCAGATTGATGAGCAAAATTTCCAGATCAGACAAGGGGAATTTAGAGACAGTTTCAAACATTTCCTTTTCATCAAATTTAATGACCAAGACACCTTTATGATCTTCTTCATAGCCCGCTTTTTGTATTGTAAAGTCTATCTTTTCAAAATCAAATTCTTTTAGACTTCCTTTAAACCATTGGTAGTTAGCTGCGTAATTAAATTTGTTTTTTTGAAAATGAATAATTTCAGTGCCATAGGTATTCCATAGTGAAACCCGGATCATATACCATGCTATTAATCCGAATATACCATAGAAGACAACACTCATAAGTGTTACCCCGTCATTGAGAACATTGGCAATGAAGCCGCCTAATGGGAGAATTATCGTCATTATGGTCAGTAAATAGATGAATATTCTGGCAACTAGCGGTCCCTTTTTTTCTTTTAATACCAATTGGTTTTGTGTTAGGTCGATTTGATTCATAGCTGGCATTTCTGTTCTTAAAGGTTCGTTTTTTATGGGGTAGAGCACTTGTTTTGATTCTTTCAAATTGATTTGCGAAATCGATGCGCATTTTACTGGCTAGCCTATTTAAACGAACAGGTTTCGATATGGTCGTTCACCATTCCAACGGCCTGCATATACGCATAACAAATGGTAGAGCCGAAAAATTTGAACCCCCTTTTCTTCATATCTTTTGCTATCTTATCAGAAATAACTGTCGTTGCAGGTACCTGTTGCAAACTGCTCCAGTGGTTTACAATCGGTTGTTTTTCGGGCAAAAAGCTGTATAAGTAGTCATAGAAGCTACCATATTCTGCTTGAATTTTCTTGAAATGTTGCGCATTGGTAATGGTGGATTCAATTTTATTCCTGTGTTTGATGATTCCCGAATCGCTCAAAAGCCTCGCAACATGTTCATTGGTATAGGCCGCGACTTGATCAACATCAAAGTTGGCAAAAGCTTCTTGGTATGCTGCTCTTCGACGAAGAATTGTGATCCAGCTTAAGCCAGCTTGTGCAGACTCCAGGATCAAAAATTCAAATAAAGTTTTGTCATCGCGGACTTGTCGCCCCCATTCTTTATCGTGATAGTCTACATATTGCGGATCAGACCCGCACCATTGACAACGTATGATTTCTTTGTACATGTTCTCTGAAGATTTTTTGAATGCAATATAACTTTTTATCCTAACTTTACGACCAAAATTAAAGAGTTTCGAATAGAGACGGTTCATGAGTATTTCATTGCCGTTAAGAGACAATTCATTTTAATGAGCGTAACTATCTTCAAATATCATCTTCTATTTGTAGTGCTTCTGCTATTTTCCTTTACGGGATTGAATGCGCAGCGGCGGACTTTTCGGGCGGTTGTACAAAACAGCAGCACAGTTAAGGCTGATAGTCTAAATGTAGTAAAAGATTCTGTTGAATCGCCAAACCAGAAAGTCTTGGCATCTTTGAACCCTGCGTTACAGAATCAATATCGGATCGTAACCGTAAACGGGGAAGGGCTGAAGGTTCATAACATTTATAATTTTGATGTACAGCAGTATTTTCAGGGTGAATTAAGAAGTAGTAATTTGGATCGGCAATATGGCACGCTCAAGGCTCATCGTGAAAATTGGATTTTATTTACAGTTCTCGCATTAATTTTTGGTGTTGGGATGATTCGGGTATTCTTCCCGTCAGATATCAAATTGGTTTTTCAGGGCTATTGGGACGATCGGGTCTTACTATCAGTAAGTAAGGAGGATACGATCCTGACATCTTGGCCATTTATTTTTCTGTTTATATTATTCTCTGGGGCAATGGGCTTATTTGTAAGTCTATTTTATGCGTATGAATTAAATAGATTAGATTTTATTACTTTTCCCAATTATATGAAGACTGTGGGAATGGTTGGCGCTTTGTTTGCACTAAAAATCGGGTTTATTCGGTTCTTATCCTTTGTGTTTCAAATCAGAAAGTTGGTAAAAGAATATGTGACCGTGCTGTATCTGATTTATTTCAATACACTTTTTTTAATGCTTCCTGTATTATTAATTTTGAGTCTTGTGCCGTTGACATCGGTGGGTGTGGTGCTGCATTTGGCCATCGTTGGAGCGGCCTTACTCTTTTTCTATCGATTTCTTAAGACAGCGACTCATATTATGTCCATGTATAAATTTTCAATTTCCTATTTAATTTTGTACCTTTGTTGCCTAGAAATAGCACCAATATTAATACTGTTAAGATTATTGAGCTAAAACTGGTTAATATGCAAACTTCAGACGTAGAAAGAGCAAAGAAGGTAAAAAGTGTACTGGTGACTTTACCAAAACCTGAAAACGATAAGTCCCCTTATTATGATTTAGCAAAGAAATACGGGTTAAAATTAGATTTTCGAGGTTTTATACACGTAGAAGGAGTTCCTGCCAAAGATGTGCGTAGGGATAAGGTTAATTTAGCAGATTATTCTGCCGTAATATTTACGAGTAGAAATGCTGTAGATCATTATTTTAGAATTTGCGAAGAGATGCGGTTTGAAGTGTCTGCAGAAATGAAATATTTCTGTATTTCAGAGACGATTGCCCTTTATCTTCAGAAGTATATTCAATATAGAAAACGGAAGATTTTCTTTGGTAAACAGACCGCGAAAGACCTTGAAGAGGTATTGAAAAAACACAAAGGGGAGAATTTTTTGTTCCCTTGTTCGGATGTTGCTAATGAGGAAACAAGTAATTGGTTACTACAAAACGGCTATAAATTTACACCAGCTGTGCTTTTTAGAACTGTGGTAAGCGATTTGACGGATTTGAAAGATGTTTTCTACGATGTTATCGTGTTCTTTAGTCCTTCAAGTGTACAGTCCTTATATGATAACTTCCCTGATTTTAAGCAGAATAATACAAGGATTGCAGCATTTGGCGCTTCTACGCAACAGGCTCTTTTAGATCACGGATTAATTTTAGATATCCCTGCTCCAACACCAAAAGCGCCAAGTATGACGATGGCTGTCGAAGAATATATCAAAAAGGTAAATAAGTAGTAGCCTAACATAAGGTAAATAACAAAAAAAGGGTTCTTAAGACCCTTTTTTTGTTATTTATGCAATTTTAAGGACCACAAAATCGCTAAAGACTTCTATGGGGAAGGGCGTTTTATCATTCCGAATCGATGTCGGTACGACGACAATTTTACGTATCGGCAGATGATCAATAGCTGTGGTATGTTCCTCTTATAAAAGATAGATGAATAATATGTTTATCTTAAGGGGGTAGAAATGGTTGCGAGTCGAATCGATGATGTTAAAATGTAATAAAAGTGACGAAGGTCATGGAGATTTTAAATATATTTCTATTAAATTGCTAGGAGTAATTTGTTCCAATTAAAAATAAAGCATAGACAATATTTTTAAAATTTGATAGAAATATTTTTTTTATGTTTGTAATTAAGCAAAATTAGTCAGTCGTGAAGTTAAAGCAAGTTGATAAATTTTCGGGCATTCAATCAGAGGACTTCTTAAAGAATTATCTGAAACCAGGTTTTCCTGTAATTATATCAGATTTTATCAGTGCAGAAAGTCCAGCATGGAAGAAATGGAGTTATGATTACTTTAAGGAAATCGCAGGAGATATAAAAATAGATGTCTATGGAAAAGAGGAGGAATCAATGGACCGTGCTGCCAGTGCTCCTGTTGGCCATATGACATTTGCAGAGTATTTGGATCTGATCACAAAAGAACCTACTGAGTTACGGTTGTTTTTGTTCAATCTGCTCAAAATACGTCCTGAACTGAAAAACGATGTTATTTATAATGATGTCACGGGAGGTAAGGTCTTGCAATGGTTGCCATTTATGTTCTTTGGTGGAGAGGGGTCAAGTACCCGTAATCATTTCGATATCGATATGTCACACGTATTTATCTCTCAATTTCAAGGATTAAAACGTATTTGGCTTTTTCCGAATGATCAATCTGATTTGATGTACAAATTGCCCTACAATTTTCATAGTATTGCCAACCCAAAATATAGTAGTGAAGAGGAATATCCCGGAATTAAGTACCTAGAAGGTTATGAAGCAGTCATTCATCCTGGCGAAACCTTATATATGCCAGCAGGCTGGTGGCATTACATTCAATATGAGACAGAGGGCTATTCGATTTCTGTTAGGGCATTAGCAAATTCGATCAGTGAAAAGTTGAAGGGGGCGCGTAATCTGTTTATCACGAGACATTTTGACAATACCATGCGAAAGATCTTCAAAGACCATTGGTTCCACTACAAAATCAAAACGGCGAAACGCCGAGCCAATAATGCAATCAAAAGAAACAAACGTTAATATAGAAAGGGGAATTTTACATTCCCCTTTTGTTTTTAAATACACTTTATGTACCACTGATGTACCGCATTTAGTTTTATCTCTCCCTATTAAAGCCTTTGTTGTACTTATTCTTCTGCATCAGCCCATTTACTCGCTTCCCGGTAGAATATTGTATAAGGGTCGCTTGGATAAACTACCGTGTCCGGATTATGTCGAAATGGAATAGCCGGATTAAAGATTTCCTGAAGAGTATCCCGCAAGAATTCGACAAAATTCTCTTTCTGGAAAGCAAGGAATTCATCGGTCAATACCCCTTCTTTACCACTGAATAATGTGCCCTCTTCCCGCATTTTACGCGCAACATAGAGATGGGGTTCAAGTTGTTTTCTTCCTGTCTTCTGTTCGAATACATAGGCATAAAATAGGGTTTGGACCATCGCCTTATTTTCGGTGTTTGGCGCAAATACCTGATCAATTCCTTTAAACATGATCGAATCACCACCTGTTTTGTAATCGACAATTCTACTGATAATACGATCGTCGTGTGTTACGACCTCGTCTACCCGGTCAATAATACCGTAAAGTGTGACCTGTTGTTCTTCTCCATTGATCTGAATAGGAAAGGGCAGTACATAATCGTTGTCATTCTCGAGTTCAATAATCCGAAATGCTTTGTAGTTGTTGATGTCATATTCGAGATACATCTTGACATACTCGCAGGCAATTTTCAGCATGATCCGCTGCAAGCTGTTTAAATCATTTGTTGCCTTTAATTCGATCTGATATTGCAGGCCTATTTCACGGATCACCTGTGCCTCTACCTTGTCGAACTGCTTCTGCAAGACACTTGTGGGCGTAAAGTCCTGTTGTCCTTTGAACGGTAGGAATATCTTCTCCATCACATTGTGGATGACAGTTCCCAGTTTATTCATCTCAAATTCCTGAGAGATGGAAGGGGGCTCTTTAATGCCGGCAATATGTTTTAGAAAAAATTGCAACGGGGACTGCAGATAAGTCGTCAGTGCCGTTGCAGATATCCGTTTCTGGTTGACGATAAAGTCCTGGTACATCTTTTCCCAAACCTCGCCACGCTTCTCAATAACAATTTCTTGGGCTTTATCCGCAAATTGAATGGTCTGTTGCTGAATTTTTCGGTCAAATCTAAATTTACTTTCAAACTCCAGCTGTTTGATAAAGCGACTTTCTTCGCCAGTAGAGCTTTCGTCAACCAAGCCATTGTAGAAAATATGTATTCCTTCACTGTATTGAAAATGGCGATAAAATAAATAGGCCGACAAGGCATCCTGATTTTCTAATATGGGAAGCCCATAAGCACTTCTTAGGCTGTTAGGAATAAAAGTAGGTGAATTTGACGTTTTGGGTAGAATGCCTTCATTTGCTCCTAGAATATAGACGTTGTCAAAATTTAAACAACGACTTTCCAAGAGCCCCATTATCTGAATACCTTCTAGGGGATCACCTTCTATGGCCGAATTTATTGGGGCGATGGCTTTTTTAATCAAGCCGATTTGGAAGCTGATACTTAATGGAGCAACAGTTTCAAAGCCCAATAGCAGCTGATTCAATGTTTTCTTTGTTTCAATCAGGAGGTTGTTGTCAATTTGGCGGATACGCTCCTGAGAAGAAATACTGTGCAACAGATCATCAACGAGCAGGATGAGCGAGGGTATCAAATAGGCTGAATTGTCAATCGGTACAAAAAATTGAGGCAAAGAGCTTTTGATATGAAGTTCCTCCAATGCGATCTCAAAGAGCTGTTTATCGGTAATCTCCTTCTGAATCTGAAGTTTGTCGGCTAAAGAAACCATACTGAGCGGATGGTTGATGAAGGTTTCTATTATCTGATAAGGAATCTTCCGTTTCTTGAACTGGGATATCTCCAAATGGACTTCCAGCCATAGGTCTAGTATTCCGTAAATAGGAGACTGTGTCAAGGGATATCCTGTTGTGATATTGGGTTTGACCTCGGGTAGACTTTGCAGCAAAGGGACAAGTAGGTTTTCATCCGCTAGGAGAATGGCGGATGTTTGTTCCATTTTATTATTGCGTTCGAGAATGTCATACAGCAATTTTGTTTGGCTGATCTTTCCGGTGCTGGCATATAGATTTACGGTTGAGGTCCTATTGCCAATAATATTCGGGCTATCGCCTAAAGCGTTGACCAAACCTGTTTGAAAAATATTACGTCGAATAAAAAGGCCGGCCTCTTGCATCGTGTCTTCGAGGTAATAGGCATCGGCATCAAAGTAGAATAATGCACGGCCTTCATCCTGCCATTGTTTAAATAATTTTGTTTCGGCCTTGTTCAGTGCATTGAAACCGACAAAAAGGATGTGCTGGAAGGAAGATGCAAACTGCTGATGCGTAGCCTTACCTTCAACCAGATCACGGTAGACTGTCGGATAGTTTGTTTGGCCCTCTGTTTTAAGCTTTTCTTTGAATCGATCATATAATACGGGCAGTCTTTTCCAAAGTTGAAGAAAACGTTCTTGTACTCCACTATGCCCCGCAATAGAAAAAGACTGCCAAAATTGACGGATAAACCCTTGCTGCTCTTGTGTGAGATGTTGAAAAGCAAGGTCGATTTTGGTATTGTCATAAAGTTCTAAGTAAATCTGCTCGATGGGGACGAGGTCGTAATCCAGTTGGCCGAAGTCGCTCAATATAATTTCGGCAATCGGATAAAATTCTTCCAGCGCTTCTGGTAGTTTGCCTTCAGCGACCAATAACTCATTATGAATATTAAACAGGTGGAAAAATTGGGTTAAAGGACTGGCTTCGGTATCATCGGTCGAAAGCCTAAGAAACTCTTGGATCGTAAAGAACTGTGGCGACCAAATGGCCTGTCCGTACACTTCAGAAAGATGTTTTTTGAGATAGGTAATTGGCCGTTTATTATTAAACACGATGGCTATTTCACTCAGGTCGTTTCCAAAACGCTTTTGAATGTCTGCTGCTACTAATTTTAGAAAGGCTGTTTGCATCGTGCTGTTATTTTACTTCAGTTAATTGATTTGATTTCGCATAGTAGAGATAGGCTTTAACGTTGCTGTAGCCCAGGTTCTCCAAATTCTTTTTATAATTGTCGACTTGATATTTGTGTCCGATATAATCTGTCTGTGTGAATTTAAAATCCAGTACAATTGTTTCCTCTTTGGAAGTGAAGACTTTATCAGGACGAATGGTCTCTCCTTTGGCGGTAATGATGCTCGCTTCGTTCCAGATTTTATAGTTTCCTGTGAGCCATTTATTGATCATGGGGTGCTGCCAGATCTGATTGATTTCCTGCATGAGAAAAGGCTCTTCTTCCTTGGAGAGGATGCCTTCCTGAATCAGCTGGCGTACCAGTTTGTGGATATCTTCTTCCTTTGAAATTTGGGCCATAATATCGTGGGCCAATATGCCGTACTGCGCGGCTTTCTCCAGCATCATAATATCGTTGATGTTGCGCGTACTGGATTTTTCTAAGGCCATTTCCAATTCTTTGGAAATGGGATAATGGCGAAGGGAAATAATATTGTTTTTTTGAGCCTGACTTTTTTTTCGTTCGATTATCTGATCGATATATATGCCTCTTTCTTCCAGTGTAAACGGGGATGTTGAAGTCTCTAAGACCTGATAGAGTACATCGCTGATATATTCATCTTTGATATCATAACCAGTAATTTCGCCCGTCTTCTTGTCAACAGATTCTTTGAAGGAAGGTGCCGTAATATAGAGGTGTTCAACAGCACGTGTTGTTGCTACATACAATGTATTGAGGGCATCCATGTAGTTGAACAGCATCTCTTCAAAATATTGCTTGAAAAATACTGATTTGCCGACCGTGGAAGTATATTTTATTGGAATTTTTCCCAATTGGGCAAAAGGGGTATCTGATGTCTCGATCCAAAAATCGCCATTAATCATGCCGTCAAGATCCCACGAACAGAATGGAATCATCACAACATCATAAGCCAGGCCTTTTGATTTGTGGATTGTCGTTACCTCGATCGCATCAATTTCTCCGTTGGAAGGGAGCACAGCCCGATTGCCATCCTCTTCCCAAAATTCCAGGAACTGTATAATGCCACGTTCGCCATTGGTGGAGAAAGCTGAGATCATATCCTT
The DNA here is from genome assembly GCF_002295765.1 of Sphingobacterium sp. UBA865. Classification (NCBI taxonomy): domain Bacteria; kingdom Pseudomonadati; phylum Bacteroidota; class Sphingobacteriia; order Sphingobacteriales; family Sphingobacteriaceae; genus Sphingobacterium; species Sphingobacterium sp. UBA865. The sequence goes on from NZ_DBGB01000031.1 coordinate 11,488, forward strand.
GAAAGCTAGGAGGTAGGGGAGGTGGATATTGTCTTTGGTTGTAAAACCGTAGATTTCAATAAGTTTCTCAATTAAATGGACTAAAGGCTGCTTCTGTGCCATTTCCCAGGAGTCAATCAGCGCCTCAGGGAGATAATCTTTCAGGGTACGGATGTCATTGCTAGCAAATTTTAACCATGCATTTTGATCGATTGTCTTATTTTGAATATGCTGGTAGAGATAGACCATCTTTGCTTTATGGATGGTATGTTTGTCCGAATTATAGACTAAAGCCTTCAACGTTTCGATCAATAATCCTACAGCATCATTGCTCGCTAGGGATAATGCATCGCCTGATATCACTTCAAATGTAAGCTGTTGCTCTTTTTTGAAATCCATGAGCTTTTGGATCACCAATTTAGCCTGCGCATTACTCCGTACCAGGATACCGATCTGTTGAGCCTGATAACGACCGCTGCCGATCCAGTCGCCTATTTTTTGACATAGCTGCAGGAGCGATTCTTCAACAACCTGATTTCTTCGATAGCGTCCATCAGTGACAGGAATGTAGGAGATTTCAATAGATCCTAACTGGTCAAGTTTTCCTTTTTTATGCTCAGGGACCTCTTGTTGACTGTTTTCATAAGCTTTGACCAACATGTTGTCATTGCCGGCAGAAATCCACCACTGTTTACCTTCTTCATCGAGGTTTTCGGATACTTTTTCATTCAGTACCTGCTGTAGATGTTGGGGAATACTACTAAAGAGGTAGTTGTTTAAATGAATGATATTTGGAAGACTTCTAAAGTTGGTGTCGAGGCTCCCGTTTTCGATAAAGGTTGTTTTGCTATCCTCGTCCAGGTGAAAGGTATGACCAATCTGTTGTTCTACCTGTTGGAGTAAAATTCGCCAATCACCATTTCGCCAGCGATAGATACTTTGTTTGACATCACCAACGATCAGGTGTTCGCTCACTGTGCCCTTGGCATCGGCCAATGCATTAATCAAAAGCGGACTATAGTTTTTCCACTGAATACGCGAAGTGTCCTGAAATTCGTCAAACAAAAAGTAGTTAAAACGATTGCCAATCTTCTCCCAGATAAATGTTGGATCGCTATTTTCATCCAATCCGAGTTTGTTTAATAGAATTTGTGAGTCAGAGATTAATTGAGCGCCATTGTCCCGTCGCCATTGCGTCAGTAAGTCGCTCATTTCCTTGAGCAGGCGTAGATAATAGAGATTATTTTGTACCGCTTGATACGCAATGTAAGCGGATAGATTATCATGTAGCTTCTGGAAAGATGCCAGGATGGGGCTGAGTGCGGCGATAAGATCATAACGTATATTTTTGTCACTATCTGTAAAAGCATCCTCATTATCGATCAATTGGAGGTATTTTTCCAATACTTTGGCGATTTCAGAAGCGCTCAGTTTTTCCGTTTTTTTGTTGGTTTTGCTTGCGGAGATTATTTTGTTGCGCGATTTGCCTTTCAGGTCATTTTCGGAGATGTTAAAATTTTTGAACGTTTCACTAAACGCTTCAATCGTCATGGAGAGCGCTTCGGTAAAGGAGTTTATCTTCTGTTCAACCTCCTGATTCAGGAGATTAAAAACCTCCTTGGGATTAGCAGAGTTGATATAGCCGTCAAATTCCTGGAAGTTTTCAGAGAAAATAAGGCTTGCCAAACTCATTAATTGTTGGCGGTAGTTCCAATTTTCATTTTTTGCTATTTTCTTTTCCGCATACGCTATAATCCAGTCAAGTAAGTCGGGGCGTTCATCCAGCAATTGATTAAGCATGACTGTTAAGTCATTTTTCACTTTATTGACATTCATTTCAATCTTATAAGCTGCATCAAGATTGAGTTCATAAGTAAATGCACGAATGACTTTTTGGGAAAAACCATCAATTGTACTTATGGTAAAATGACTATAGTCATGTAGGATACGACGGTAGACACGGTAAGCTTTCTCTTGTATTAGATGCGGGTTCCAATCTGGCTGTTGCTCGAGAAGAAGCTTTCTGAAATCTTCAATTTTAGGGCTACGATCGCCTGTTGCCAAGCCATGGAGTACCGAAAGGATACGTTCCTTCATCTCAGCGGTTGCCTTATTGGTAAATGTGACCGCCAAAATCTCCTTATAGCTATTCTCGTTGGATAGTAGGAGTGTGAGATAGTGTAAAGTTAAGCTAAAGGTTTTTCCTGAACCGGCCGAAGCTTTGAGTATTTTTAATGGCGCAACAGATTTCATAGAATGAAGGTAGAAAGTAAAAAGTGAATTGGCAAAAATGTCAGTGACTATTTCGAAGGGAAAGTACACAAACGGTTCATCCTGTTTACATTTGGTAAAATAGCTTTTTTTTGAAAGTGTCTTATTTTATTGGCTAGAAAAAACTTTCAGTTTGCTATCATTGCTGTTGGTATCTGCGAAGTCACGAAAGTTTTGAAGAAAAGGGCTATTTTGTACACTGATTTTTTGAAAGACTTGTTTCACCTACAGTATGGTAAGAGCAAAATCTTAACGTGCGTAGGACGTGTTTAACCTGAAAGTGGTTACTGAAAGAAGCTAACCCTGTCGTTTTCAGTGAAGTTTTATTAAATTATAACGCTGATTAAAAAAAAATAACTATCTTTGCATCCCCTCTAGTATGAAGCTCGGGGGATATGTTGAATACATAAAATAAAATTAAAAAATGGCAACTAAAATCAGATTGCAAAGACACGGTAAAAAAGGACGTCCTTTTTACCACGTAGTCGTAGCGGATTCTCGCGCTCCACGTGACGGTAAATTCATCGAACGTATTGGTTCTTACAACCCAAACACAAATCCAGCAACTATCGTTTTGGATTTTGAAAAAGCTTTGGATTGGATGAATAAAGGTGCTCAACCAACTGACACTGCTCGTGCTATCCTTTCTTACAAAGGTGTTCTTTACAAAAAACACTTGCAAGGTGGTGTGAAAAAAGGTGCTTTTGATGAAGCTGCTGCTGAAGCTAAATTTACAGCTTGGACTGACGCTCAAGAAGCTAGAATCTCTGGTAAAAAAGATGGTTTAGCACAAACTAAAGCTGAAGCTAAAAAAGCTGCTTTAGTGGCTGAAGCTAAGAAAAAAGAAGAAAAAGCTGCTGCTGTTGCTGCTAAAAATGCTCCTGTAGCAGAAGAAACTGCTGCTGAAGAGACTGAAGCTCCTGCATCAGAAGAAACTGAAGGTTAATTCTTTCATAAAGTATTCGAGAAAGCCGACTCAATCTTGAGCCGGCTTTTTTTGAAACAGCCAATAGGCTAATCGTTTGCCAAATCATGTCTCACAGCTAATCGCCAAATAAGAAAAATATGACTATTGATCAATGCTTTTACATCGGTTACATCAGTAAAACAAGAGGTCTTAAAGGAGAAGTACAACTGTTTTTTGAATTCGAAGAATACGAGAGTTTGGATATCGATGTTGTCTTTGTAGAAGTGAACAAAAAGCTTGTTCCTTATTTTGTTGATGCCATTAAATTTCAAAAAAATAGCACTGCTTATGTAACATTTGAGGATGTGGATCATATCGATAAGGCTCAGGTACTCGTTCGTAAAAAGCTATATCTTTCCAATGATAAAATGCCCGAGCGAGACCCGGATGATTTTAGATATACTGATTTAATCGGATTTTTAGTGATCGATGAAAACCATGGCGAACTGGGGCAAATAACAGATGTTCAGGAATTCCCACAACAATTTGTCGCCACAGTAGATATGGATGGCAAAGAACTGATGTTTCCGCTGTCCGACGATTTGATCTTAGGAATTGATGGCGAAGAGGAGATCATTGAAGTTGAATTGCCTGAGGGATTGGTCGATCTGTATAAGGAATAGGCATATCCCCAAGCTTATTCAATTGAATATCCTATACTTACTATTGCAGTAATTTCTTATCTTGGTCCTTATATATTAATATTACTATTGGGCATAATTATTAATTGATTTTGAAACCGTTATTACTGCTGTTATTCACACTCTCATTGTCTTCGTGTACTTTCTTTGGGAAGAAAAAGGAGTTTCCTGAAGGTAACTACCAAATGATATTGGGCTATCCAAATGATGAGTATCATAAATTAAAAAGAGAATCTCCCCAAAATGTGGAGGCAGATACCTATGGTAATGATCCTATTCTATACCGATCCTTTCTTTCGCTTCATGATAAGGACCAGTTTGTCATGGCGATTGATGATATCTTACTCTTTGGTAAGTACAAATTTGACGGTGATAGATTAGAATTGACGGATGAGAAAAAAGGTAGTGTCGCTTTGGATATTGTTAAAATAAAAAAAGATTTTGTTCAGCTGAGAGGTGATTTTTCACAGTTTAGCTCAGCACGTATACCCACTAGTGAAAGACTTTATATCAACTTTGTGTTAGATAAAACCCTTATCCGGGAAACGCCCAGTAAATTTGATAGCCAAGTGAATTTATGGCGAAATGCTCCGGTAAAATCAGAAAGTGAAAAGGAGATAAAAGCGAGGGCCTTGAATTTCGTAGATTATTCTATCGCTTATTTCCAACACATATCAAGCTCTGGCACCCATCACGATTATCGAATGGATGGTGTCGAATCACCAATTATTTATGCCGAGAATGGCATTGTGCTCAAGGCATGGGCAGATGTTCCTGATTCTTGGAAGGAATTATTTTACAACGAAAAAGAGGCATTAGTCGCCTATCACTATTTATTTGACGGATTTAAATATGGATCGAAAGAAGAGTACCATGTTCGGGGACTCTTATTGATCACATTTTATCTCAAAAATTTACGGAATTCTTTGGCAGCTAATCTTTAGCCAATGTTCTTGTGGCATAGTCAATCTCTTCGCTGTCTATGATCCTCGATCGTTAATTCTACTGGTTTTTCTAGGTCTTTAACTCTTGGTAGCGCGAAGAATCCTGTCGTTGCATGGACACAAAGCTAAAGTGACGTTGAAACATCGTTTATTGAAGTCTTTTTGCTGCTATTTTTGCCTTTTCGAAAAAATATTTTTGTCTTTTGATTTTTTAAAACGATATTAGCAACGCTTATAGAGAAAGGCCGAGGGAATAGACCCGTTGAAGCCTTAGCAACCTGTATTGTTCAAGGTGCTAAATTCTACCCTACTCCATGTGGGAAAGATAAGTTACATGTAGATAAACGATTCCTCGACGTGTGCGTTTCGATGTAAGCCAACCAAACTAAAAACAGTTTTTTAATGAAGATTATCGATCATATCCAGAATGCCAAAGGAAAAACATTGTTTTCTTTTGAGCTATTGCCACCGGCGAAAGGGCAGGGCATCCAAAGTATTTTTAAAACCATGGATGAACTGATGGAGTTTAAACCTCCTTTTATCGACGTCACCTACCATCGGGAAGATTATATCTATAAAGAGCATGCGAGTGGATTACTGGAACGTGTTTCCTATCGTAAACGTCCTGGGACAGTGGCGATATGTGCGGCCATCATGAATAAATATAAAGTGGATGCGGTGCCACATTTGATATGTGGGGGTTTTACAAAAGAGGAAACTGAAAATGCATTGATCGATTTGAACTTCCTGGGGATAGATAACGTTTTGGTGTTGCGGGGTGATGCACGTAAGGGCGATGCCGATTTTATACCAACCGATGGTGGACATGCTTTTGCAACAGACCTATTGGAACAGGTAACCGATATGAATAAAGGAAAGTATCTGCATGAAGACATTATCACGTCGGAAAAGACTGATTTTTGCATCGGAGTAGCCGGGTATCCCGAAAAGCATTTTGAATCTCCAAATTTCAATACTGATTTTAAATATCTGAAACAAAAAGTCGATATGGGAGCAGAGTTTATTGTGACTCAGATGTTCTTTAATGTTGAAAAATACAAGGAATTTGTAACAAAATGTAGGGACAATGGAATCCATGTGCCCATTATTCCGGGATTAAAACCACTGACAACAAAAAAGCAATTGGTGACCTTGCCAAGAATTTTTCATTTAGATATTCCAGAGGAACTGAGTGACGCTGTCGCGGCATGTAAAACGAATGCCGACGTCAGACAGGTAGGTGAAGAGTGGTTGGTACAACAGTGTCAGGAGCTGATTAAATTTGGCGCTCCGGTATTACATTTTTATACGATGAGTAATCCTGGTCCAACAAAGAAGATTGTTGAAAAACTAGCCTAACTCATAAAATGATAAAAAAGGGAGCAGATAAGCTCCCTTTTTTATGATAATATTCATTGTGAAAGCCTGAAATAGGTTGAAAGTCTCGGCAGCGTGGTTTAGGTCGATCTCTATATTCAGTGTTGAATAGCCTGTTTACAGTCAGGTACTGGTGTTAAATAGTGTTAATTCGTGTGTCGGAGTCAGGATAACTTTTTAACTTAAAGTGCTAAAAAGGATTTTAACAATAGACCAATTGACCTTATGACGTACAATAGATTAAATTCTCTACTCGGTTTTGCTTGCGGACTAATTGCCACCTGTGTATATATCGCTACAGTTGAAAAGACGGTAAGCTGGTGGGATTGCGGTGAATTTATAGCCTGTGCCTATAAATTGGAGGTGGCACATCAACCGGGAGCACCATTGTTTCTTCTTATTCAGAATATATTTTCTAATCTCGCTTTAGGGAATAAGGGGCAGATCGCCTATTGGATGAATATAGGTTCTGCAGTTTGCAGTGGAATTACTGTTACCTTTTTATTTTGGACAATAACCGCCATTGCTAAAAAGCTACTCAACAAAGACAAACAAGCTTCTTTGTCAACCTACCTGCAGATCTTCGGCGCAGGAGTTGTCGGTGCAATGGCATTTAGTTTCAGCGATTCATTTTGGTATTCGGCAGTAGAATCTGAAGTTTATGCAATGTCTTCCTTATGTACAGCAGTTGTATTTTGGGCAATTTTAAAGTGGGAAGTCCGTGCAGATGAAGACGGTAGCGATCGTTGGCTGGTTTTTATTGCTTTTGTTATGGGGCTTTCGATCGGAGTGCATCTATTAAATCTTTTAGCAATCCCGGCTATCGCGATGGTTGTTTATTTCCGAAGAGCGAGACAGGTTAATGCGAAAGGGACAATAAAAGCTTTCCTCGTCGGAGTGCTGATCTTGGGGGCCGTTTTGTGGGGAATTATTCAATGGTTAGTCGGTCTAGCGGCTAAAGTGGATCTCGTATTTGTGAACTCATTGGGAATGGGATTTGGTACCGGAATTTTTTTCTCGTGCCTATTATTGGGGGGATTGATAATTTACGGTCTATATTATTCCTATAAAAAGCAGAAATATACACTCAATACAGCCTTGCTGGTTCTTTGTTTTGTTTTATTTGGATACAGTTCCTACACCATGGTCATGATCCGAGGGAAAGCAAATCCATCCTTGAACAATAATGCGCCGGATAATGTATTTTCTTTTTTAGGATATTTGAGCCGTGAACAATATATACGGGAACCGTTACTCAAAGGACCTTATTATGACTCGCAAGTGGTTGGCGTCGATAGTAAGACGAGCTATCGGAAAGATAAGTCGGAGTATGTTCCCTTCACACAGGTAGACAAATATCAATTTGATAAGGAAACCTTTTTCCCGCGTATCTATAGCCAAGATGGAAGCCATCAAGCTTATTACAGAAGTTACCTCAATTTGAAAGAAGGGCAACAGCCAACGTTTTCCGATAATTTTAAGTTCTTTTTTAATTTTCAACTGGGAGATATGTATACCCGATATTTCTTATGGAATTTTGTGGGTAGACAGAATGACAGGCAAGGATATGGGACCTATAGTGACGGCAACTGGTTGTCGGGGATCAGACCATTGGATAATTGGCGTTTAGGGGGGCAAGATAAAATATCTCGATCGCAGGAGCATGACCCGAGCCGGAACACTTATTTTTTTCTTCCACTGCTACTCGGAATAGCTGGTGCGATCTGGTTGTACCGAAACAATAAACCTTATACCTTGGTACTGACCTTGCTGTTTGTGTTTACGGGGGTAGCGATCGTAGTTTATCTCAACCAAACTCCTATGCAACCCCGGGAACGAGATTATGCTTACGTGGGGTCTTTCTATGCTTTTGCGATCTGGATTGGGCTGGGAGTAATAGCATTTGTTCGGTTTTTCAACCGTTTTGTACAAACACGTTACGCTTTAGCGACAGGTATTTCTTTTGCGCTGTTGGGAGGCCCTATTATTTTGGCTCATCAAAACTGGGATGATCATAATCGGTCCGAAAAATCGTTGGCAAGGGATATGGCACGCAATTATTTGGAATCCTGTGCTCCAAATGCTATTCTATTTACCTATGGCGATCATGATACATTTCCTGTATGGTATTTGCAAGAAGTAGAGGGCGTACGTCCGGATGTTCGGGTTGTCGTGTTAAGCTATCTCACAGGCGATTGGTATATGCAACAGGCCAAACAACCCACGTATCAAGCGGCAGGGCTCCCCGTGACGATTCCCGCTGAAAAGACGAAAAAAGGCGTTCGTGATTATATCCCTTTCGTAGATAGACAACTTGACAATGCGGTAGATATACAGCAGTTATTGCAGTTTGTCACATCGGATGATCCGGAGTATAAAGTTCAGCTGAATTCCGGTGATATGGAAAACTATTTCCCTTCCAAGAAAGTCCAATTGCGCATTGATAAAGACGAGGTGGTTAAGAAAAATGCGGTTCCGGCGTATTTTCAGGGAGCTATAGTTTCTGCAATGGAATGGGAAATTCCGAATGATCATCTGACCAGGTCGGATTTAACCCTGTTATCCGTGCTTGAAAATAATCATTGGGACAGACCGATATATTTTTCGAATATGCTGCCAAGTGATATTAAGTTGGGACTGGATAAATACCTGGTCAATGAGGGCTTTACTTCTCGATTGATGCCTGTCACTGCTACAGATCAGTCGACAGGAAAACGAAGTGAGCAGGGTGGGCTAGTTAATATGGAGGCGTTATATAGCAATATTATGCATACGTATCATTGGGGTAATGTTAAAAATGCACAATACTTGGATACAGATTCGTTCCGCTTTGCAAGCATGTACGCCCGTGATATATTTGGAAAAGCTGCCCGAATGCTTTTAGCCAATGGCCAGGTCAAACAAGCTGGGGAGGTGGCAAAAAAAGCATACGATCAATTGCCCGATCGCGTATATGCGATGTCGGACGCCATCAATTATGCCGATATTATCGATAGTCTGTATCGCTCGGGGCAACCTCAGCTGGCCAACAGGATGATGGACCGTAACCTTGACTATGTCGCTGAAAATATGGAATACCTACATCAATTGGTAATGGATAAGAAAAACCTGAGCTTTGAGTGGAATGATATTCAGACCGGCTTGGACTCTGTAGACCGGTATAAGGCTATTTTATTGGAAGCAAAGGATACCAAACGATTGGCACGTGTTGAGCAGTTGAGGCAGCAATATCAAAATTGGTACGGCGTAGAATAATTTTGATGATGAACTGAACCAAATTACCAGGCACGCCTAATGGGGCATTGGATTAACGTATTTGAGATAAGAAACCAGATGAGGCCTCTTCTAAAATATTGGAAGAGGCCTCGATACATATAGGATAGGGAATGAGCCGAGTTATTAAAATTTCATGCCGACTCCAAAGCCGAGCAGGAAGGGGTTGATGTCAACTTTTGCCGGTATGGATAGGTTGGGGGCGAGGTTTGACGCATCCACATTGACATCGGTCTTTAAAAGAATATACTTAGCATCTAAATTCACGAAATATTTTTCAGATAGCTTAAAATCAATTCCCAGTTGAGTCGCAAAGCCGAAAGCATTATCATATTTTACATTTTTAACCGTTTGCCCCGCATTGACGCTATAGAATATGGTGTAATTTATTCCCGCTCCTACATAGGGTTTAATGGCACCGTCGGGGAGGAAGTGATATTGCGCTGTCAGTGTGGGAGGGAGGAGCCATACACTCCCAAGATCCACATTGCTGGATGGACTGCCACCAATGGCAGTTAAATTTGAACCTGTTGTATTAACTTTATGTTTTGTAGTCCCAAGGATCAATTCCGCCGCAATGTTTTTTGTGAAGAAATAGGTGAAGTCAAGTTCAGGGATAAATTTCGTATTGATGTCGACGTCTCCGCCTATGGTATTAATCTTGGCCGATTCGTTTGGCATGACTGTCACACCTCTGAGTCTCATTTGCCAGCGTTGATTAGGGATTGTTTGTGCCTGTAAACTTAGTGCGCCTAGGGTAAGTGTTAGTGCAATTAAAAGTAGCTTTTTCATATCATTAAGGGTATTTTGTTTGCTGTAAAACTATTGCTAAAATCAGGGCAAAAGAGTGACGATAATCAGGTTGAAAAATGAATGATACGATGTTTTTCCTATTGCAGATGATGTACCTTTATAAATTACTGTTGTAAAAAATAGGAAAGTATGGGTAGGTGTAAATCCGCTGTAATAGTTTTTCAAGCCACATTGGGATAATAGGGCTATTACACGCATTTGTCTCGCCTGAGGACGAGCAAACGTTATGAAAGTATGTCATTCGCGCAACTGCGGATTGTGCACCAGAATAACTGCTAGGAGAGTTGGGGGCAAGTGGGGGACTGGAGTCTCGTTTAGCAGGGCTAATGGGGATACAAATCCGGTATGTCAATGCATATTGAATGGAATAGGAACGCTCCTAAAATAGAACAGGTCGGAATGAATCCGACCTGTTCTATTTTAGAAGTTACGGTTTTACGCATTTTTCTTCACTTCCTTACCCCAGGAGTCTTTTAATGTAACCGTACGGTTAAAGACTAGATGGTCTGGCGTTGACTGTGTGTCTAATGTAAAATAACCCAATCGTATAAATTGATATCCCTTTCCAGGCGTAGCGTTAGCCAGATCCGGTTCAATGTAAGCACGTTGGATAATATGTAAACTTTCAGGGTTGATCGATGCTTTAAAATCTTCTGCAGCGGCAGGATTTTCATCATTGAACAATCTGTCGTACAATCTTACTTCGGCTTCTTTCGCATGTGGAACCGAGATCCAATGGATTGTTCCTTTAACTTTTAATCCTGAAGTATCTTCTCCTGATTTTGAGTTTGGAACATAGGTACAATGAACTTCCGTCACGTTTCCGTTTTCATCTTTCACAAAATCATGACAGGTAACGATGTAAGCATGTTTCAAACGTACGGAAAGCCCAGGGCCCAAGCGGAAGAATTTTTTTGGTGCATCTTCCATAAAATCATCGCGCTCTATCCAGAGCTCTTTTGAAAATGGAATGGAGCGTGAACCTTCACCGCCTTCGACTTCAGGGTTATTCTCACCAATAAGATCCTCTACCTGACCATCAGGATAGTTTGTGATCACCAATTTGATTGGATCAAGGACAGCCATTCTGCGCCATGCCGTTTTGTTGAGATCCTCACGGATACAGAATTCCAAAAGACTGACATCGATCATGTTTTCACGTTTTTGAACACCGATTTTTTCACAGAAGTTGCGGATACTCGCCGGTGTATACCCCCTTCTGCGCAATCCTGAGATCGTAGGCATGCGCGGGTCGTCCCAGCTTTCAACAAACTTATCATTGACCAGTTGCAGTAATTTACGTTTACTCATGACAGTATAGGTCATATTCAAGCGTGCAAATTCGTATTGTTTGGAAGGGAAAATCTCCAATTTATCTATACACCAATCATAAAGTGGGCGATGTGGAATAAATTCCAATGTACAGATGGAGTGTGTAATTTTCTCAATGGAGTCTGATTGGCCATGTGCAAAATCATACATCGGATAGATACACCATTGATTCCCCGTTCTGTGGTGATGAGCGTGCTTGATGCGGTATAATAAAGGGTCGCGCAAGTGCATATTTGGGCTAGCCAAATCAATCCTTGCCCGAAGTACTTTTTCGCCATCTTGGTATTTACCGGCGCGCATATCTGCGAATAAGGTCAAATTTTCTTCAATAGACCTGTCGCGATATGGTGTCGGAACACCGGGTTCTGTTGGGGTACCTTTTGCTGCTGCAATTTCTTCAGCAGTGCTGTCGTCCACATAAGCTAGACCTTTTTTTATTAGCTCAACGGCATAACGATATAGTGTCTCAAAATAATCTGAAGTATATAATTCCTCTGCCCACTGGAATCCAAGCCATTGAATATCTTTCTTGATGCTTTCAACATACTCGGTATCCTCAGTGACAGGGTTAGTGTCATCAAAACGTAGATTAGTCTTGCCATTATACTGCTGTGCTAATCCAAAATTCAAGCAGATGGATTTGGCGTGACCAATGTGGAGGTAACCATTTGGCTCAGGAGGAAAACGTGTCAATACACGTCCGCCATGCTTTCCTGTTCGAAGATCCTCTTCGACAATTTCCTCGATAAAATTTAATGATTTTTCTTCACTCATAATACAAAGTTAATTATTCGTAGCGAGATATTAGCTAGGAGATCGTAGATATTCGCCTTAGTATGAGTGATTGAATGTGCTGGCTGTATCGGTAAGAATGGGAAGACGTAATAAGGTTTGGACCCACAATAAAAAAGGGACGAAATTTCGTCCCTTTTTACCGATTTTTATTACTACGCTATTTATAAGCGAAGACTTCACCTAGCTCGTCATTATTGGTAAACGTACAGTGTTGATCGATCAATTCTCCAGTGCCGATATTGATAATCATGCCATGCACGGCAAGATCATCACGCTCTTTCCATGCATTTTGAATGATTGACGTCGCGCACAGATTGAAAACTTGCTCTTGTACATTGAGCTCGATTAAACGATCTACTTTTTTATCATGCTCTTGGATCGCATCAATCTCTGCACTGTGTAAGCGATATACATCTTTGATATGACCCAACCAGTTGTCAATAATACCGTACTGCTTGCGGCTTAAAGAGGCTGCTACACCACCACAGCCATAGTGACCTGCGATAATGACATGTTTTACTTTCAAAACATTGACCGCATAGTCTAAGACGGAAAGCATACTCATATCGGAGTGAATGACCATGTTGGCAATATTACGATGAACGAATACCTCTCCAGGCTTTGTACCTGTCAATTCATTTGCAGGTACTCGGCTATCGGCACAACCGATCCAAAGAATTTCTGGATTTTGACCTTTAGAAAGCTGTTGGAACCGCCCTGTAGCATCATTCTTTACAAACTCCATCCACTCTTTATTTCCCTTAATGATATTGTCAAATCCTATTTTTAAATCTTTATTTTCCATATTCTTCTTATTTCACTCTTGCCCGAAGGCATCGTTTCAATTTTATTATAATAATACAAATGTCTAAATTCATTGTTTACTTCAAACAACTTATTTTTATTGAATAGCTGTTCTTGCTATTCAATAACCGTCTCCCCCCCATTTCAATCCAGCTTGCTAGCCGACCAATGGAAGGGAATGGCCTACGAGATACGTCAAAGGTCCGTATCCTATGAAGGTTTCTTATAGACCACCTGCAAAAGTTCGATGTCTTTGCCTTTACTTCTGGCATTCTGTTCAAAATCTTTGATGACTTCGATGACATCCTTGTCTATAAATTTACTGAATGTCCCATCGATTCGGATCTTACTGATCGATTTTGGTAAGCTGTACAATTTTTGTTGGATAGGAACCTTGTTCAAAAATGATACTTCCTCCGCTAATGTAATGACAGCCTTATCTTCTTCATTGTCTTTTTCAATATTATATTTAAAAGCATTTTTCATATTGGCTCTTAAGATATAGAATGTCGCCACGACAATACCTATCCCTACCCCCATAAGGAGATCGGTAAACACAATCGCTACAATGGTGACAAAAAATGGGATAAATTGATCTAAGCCTTTTTTGTACATTGAGGTGAATAGACTTGGTTTAGCCAATTTATATCCTGTATGGAGAAGGATGGCCGCCAGACAGGCCAAAGGAATCATGTTCAGCATTGTTGGGATAGCGAGCATAGCGACCAATAGCCATATACCATGCATGATGGCAGATTGCCTTGTTTTTCCGCCTGCATTGACGTTTGCTGATGAGCGTACAATGACGGAGGTCAACGGCAGACCGCCCAGAAGTCCACTGGTCATATTTCCGATGCCTTGTGCAACAAGTTCGCGGTTGGTTGGCGTATTTCTTTTGTAGGGGTCTATTTTATCAACGGCCTCGATGCTCAATAAAGTCTCTAAACTTGCAATAATTGCAATCGTAAATGCAGCTATCCACACATCTTTGTTGACAATCTGTGTAAAGTCCGGGAGGGTAAATAATCCTGTGAATTCAGCAAAAGAACCGACAATAGGGACTAGTACAAATTGCTTGTCATGCAACTGGAATGCTGAGCCGTTGAAAAGATAAGCTAAACTTACGCCTAGCATCACGACAACCAATGGGGCTGGCACCTTGTTGAGCTTTGGAATAGATGGCCAAAAGATTAGGATCGCCAATGACAAGGCGCAAATGATCAATGCACCAAAGTTGATCGCAGAGGCTATCGTGTCAAAATAGGCACCGATACCATGACCATTGTCCATTTCGAAGGCATGTGTTTCCACTAAGCCCAATGCCAAAGGAATCTGCTTCATGATAATTGTGATACCGATCGCAGCAAGCATACCGACAATGACTGCTGAAGGGAAATAGTTTCCGATCATCCCTGCTTTTAATATACCGAGAATAACTTGTACTACACCGGCAATCACGACGGCAAGTAGAAAGGTTTCATATGCCCCTAGGCTCTGAATAGCACCTAAGACAATAACTGTAAGACCAGCAGCTGGCCCACTTACACTGAGTGGTGATTTACTGATTGAAGCGACAACGATTCCACCAATTACACCAGTCAATAATCCTGCAAACAATGGCGCACCAGAGGCCATTGCAATTCCCAAACATAATGGAAGTGCCACCAAAAACACCACAACACTAGCAGGGAAGTCATATTTTAAGTCTCTTTTCGATAGTTTCAGAAAAGCCGACGTACGAGTTCCAAACATAAAATTTGTGTTTATCTGTAAAAAATTTTCATCAGGCGACCTTTAACTGGCGTTGTATCATGTATACCGTTTGGCGTTCAACAGCATAACAAAGCGTTAGTGCCGAGCCAAATCAACGATAACATCAACAGAGCCAAAGCCGATTACTTCAGAAAAATCAAAGATTACCGCACATACTTTACCTTTAGCATGCGGGTTGACGGGATACATCCCTAGGGATGCCTTTATGAATAGTTAGGAGGCGGTGTTGGAACCGTAGGATGGAAAGGTAAAATGCTTTTCTCATTTTTAAGATAATTCTTCTGTTTTCCTTGGTTCTCAACGAGAATGGTTTCAAATACAATAGGTTCTTCTGTTTTTGTATTGAAAAATTTTGAGGCAGTTTCAAGTGTATCATTACTTGCGCCGTTATTGTTTTCGATTTCCAGTTGTAAAACGACCTGTAAGATGGTACTTTGATCTAAGCTGTTTGAAAAAATAGGCGAAATAGAGATGGCCATCTTTGTGAAAAAGATGATAGCACAAAGGAATGCTGCCACAAATCTAAACTGCTTATTTAACATTTTTTATTACCTTTAATCTTACTGTTTACATCGTAAAAATAGTAATTCTATGTTAAATTCAAATTAATAGTGCACTAAAAATAAAATTTGGCACGAAATTGTGACGAAGAGATTATTTTTTGAAAAGTTTTCAATTTTTATTGATTTATAAATATTAAGCCTTTTGTATGGCAAATAAAGAACAATTTATAGAGAAGGTTCAAGCTTCCTATAATCCCAAGGGAGCATTTATCTATCTGGGAGCGGGAATGCTTAATGGCGAAATTTTGGCTGAGGCAAAAGTGAATTTAGCCTTGAAAATGATGAACCGTCACGGACTTATTGCAGGGGCTACCGGAACCGGTAAAACACGTACGCTACAATTGATCGCTGAACAATTGTCGGATGCCTCTGTACCAGTATTTATGCTGGATGTTAAAGGTGACCTATCGGGCCTAGCAGTGCCAGGGGTGACCAACCAAGCCCTTATTGATCGGGGAAATGCCGTGGGGGTGCCGTTTGAGCCATCGTCGTTTCCGGTAGAACTGTATTCACTGTCCGGCAATAAGGGGATTCCGATGCGGATTACTGTAGAAGATTTTGGGCCCGTCTTGTTGGGCCGGATACTCGAACTTAATGAAACACAGACCGGCGTATTGGCTGCGATGTTCAAATATGCACAGGATCACCAAATGCCGTTGATTGATTTCTCAGATACGAAGAAACTGCTTACTTACCTTTCTGAAGGACCCGGCAGCGAAGAAATCAAAGGTGATTATGGTAAGATTAGTTCGGCAAGCTCGGGAACCATCCTGCGTAAGATCGTCGCATTGGAACAGCAGGGGCTAGCGCATATCTTTGGTGAGAAAGAATTTGATATTAACGATCTATTTCAGAAGGTAGATGGTAGGGGTGTGATTAGCCTATTGAATATTTCTGACGTGCAAGATCAGCCGGTTCTTTATTCTACATTCTTATTGAGCTTATTGGCACAGCTATTTAAAAATATGCCTGAGGTGGGTGACTTGGACAAACCCAAGTTGGTCTTCTTCTTTGATGAAGCCCACCTGCTGTTCAATGGGGCTCCTAAAGCCTTTTTGACTCAAGTGGATCAAATCATTCGCCTTATCCGTTCGAAGGGGATCGGCGTTTTCTTTTGTACACAGTCTCCAACCGATGTACCTGAATCTGTATTGGCCCAGCTGGGTAACCGTGTGCAACATGCATTGCGTGCCTTTACGCCCAACGATGCTGAAAATTTAAAGAAGACTGTAAAAACCTATCCAAAATCCGATTTTTATGAAATTGATCAGGTCCTGACTTCTTTGGGTACTGGACAGGCATTAATCACAGTATTGAATGATAAAGGTATTCCTACAGAGGTTGTCGCTACACATTTGGTGCCGGCGCGTGCAGTTATGGGACCTGCAGATGATGCAACGGTTAGCCAAATTATCAATCAGTCTGATTTGCGGGCAAAATATCAGGAGCGACAAGAAAATCGCTCTGCGGCTGAAATCATAGACGAAAGAATGCAGGCTGCAGCACAGGAAGAACAACGCGCGGCCCAGGAAAAAGAAGCGGAAAAAGCAAGTCGGCCAAGCTCCAGAAGACAGACACCTCTAGAAGCTGCCCAACGAACGGCAACAACGACCTTAGCAAGAGAGGGAGTTAAGTTTTTGGGCAAACTAGCGACGGGTTTATTAAACGCATTCTTAAAAAAGAAATAATACTAATTTTTGGATTCTTTTCGTTTCAATACTATACTTTTGAAGGCGGAGCCGAACTTAGCTAAATTTGCTTTTGAGGGCAATTTTAGCTAAGTTTGCGGACGAAAAGAAAATTCTATTAACGCAATTAAATATGAGTAAACCAACCCTTTTGATTTTGGCAGCAGGAATGGCTAGCCGGTATGGTTCTTTAAAACAAGTAGATGGTTTTGGCCCACACGGCGAGACAATTATTGACTATTCAATTTACGATGCTATTCGCGCAGGATTTGGAAAAGTTGTATTCATTATCCGGGAAGAATTTCTGGAAAAGATGAAAACAGTATTTGATGAAAAATTGAAAGGTAAAATAGAAGTAGATTACGCTTTTCAAGATTTTGACTTAACAAAATTCGGTGTTAATCACGTTATCGAAAGAACAAAACCTTGGGGTACTGCCCATGCGGTGATGAGTGCTAAAGATAAAGTGCATGAACCATTTTGTGTAATCAATGCAGACGATTTCTACGGATCGGATTCTTTTCAGAAAATGGCCGAGTTCTTAACAACCGAGGTTTCTGATCAACAAATGTCGTTGATGGGCTTCCAGGTTGGAAATACCATGTCCGATTATGGCTACGTTTCACGCGGAGTATGTGAGGTTACCCCTTCTGGACATATGGAAAGTGTAACTGAACGTACAAATATATACTACAAAGGCGAAGGCGACGATCGCAAAATCGTTTATGAGGAAAATGGGGTGGAGACAGATCTAGATCCTAAAACCCGTGTTTCGATGAACTTCTGGGGTTTTACACCAAAGATTTTCGAAGTAGCCCAGGCGATGTTTCCTGCATTTGTTGAGGAAAATAAGGAAAATTTAAAAGCAGAATTTTTCATTCCTTCTGTACCAGATTATATGGTGAAGCATAAATTGGCTGATTTTAAGGTAATCCCAACTTCTTCGAAATGGTTTGGCGTAACTTATAAGGAAGATAAACCTATCGTACAAGAATCAATTTCAAAATTGGTGGCTGATGGAGTATATCCAGAAAAGTTATTTTAAGAGCTAAAAGAAATAGCTTATCTTTCACCTGTATTGTCAAGCAATACAGGTTTTTTTTTGACCTGTGCGCTAGATTACTTGAGCGGAAATAAATCTTTGATGAAAAAAATTCTTAAAGTGTTTGGTTATCTTATTTTAGGATTGTTGTCTTTTTGTGTGCTCTATATTGTTGCTGAATACAGTTTGTCAAGAATTTCGGCTCCAAGGAAAAATATAGACGAAGAGAAGACGATTCAGGTTTTTGTTCAGTCCAATGGTGTTCATACCGATATCGTATTGCCTGTCGTTAACGAAGAGATGGATTGGTCGCAACTATTTCCTTATGGGAATACGGTGGGGAAACATAGCGGATATCGGTATGTCGGTATCGGTTGGGGGGATAAAGGATTCTATTTGGATACACCAGAATGGAAGGATCTTAAAGCATCGACAGCCTTTGTGGCTGCCTTTGGATTAGGGGAGTCTGCCATTCATGTGACCTACTACAATTCGGTTCAGCAAGATGAATTATGTTTTGCTTATCAGATCAGTAAATCCCAATACCGTGATCTGATAAAATATATAGAAGATTCGTTGGATCGAAATCAAGCGGAAGCTATTTTGGTGAAAACAGATGCGCAGTATGGCGACTCAGACGCCTTTTACGAAGCAAAAGGAGCCTATAGCATGTTTTATTCGTGCAATACCTGGACCAATAATGCCTTAAAGAGAGCGGCGATGCCAGCAGGTATTTGGGCTACTTTGGACAAAGGAATCTTAAGTCACTATAAGGATAAGAAGTAGCTGGAAATGCATAAGTGTATTGCGGTGAAGGTTAAACGAGATAGTGAAAGTAATAGACATAAAAAAGCTCCGGGAATAATCCTGGAGCTTTTTTTATGAGGAGGAGTGATTATTTCACTTCTTCGTAATCTACGTCAGTTACATCATCACCACCTTGGTTTCCACCTTGAGCTTGACCTGCATCACCTTGAGGTTGTTGTGCACCACCTTGAGAAGCAGCGTACATTTCTTCAGAAGCAGCATTCCAAGCATTTTGCAATTCTTCAGAAGCAGCATCGATATCAGCAAAGTTTTTCGCTTCGTAAGCAGCTTTTAATTTTGTTAAGCCAGCTTCAATTGGCGCTTTTTTATCTGCTGAAATTTTATCGCCATATTCTTTCAATTGTTTTTCAGTTGAGAAGATTAAAGCGTCAGCTGCATTTACTTTGTCAGCTTCTTCTTTTATTTTTTTGTCAGCATCAGCATTTGCTTCAGCTTCTTCTTTCATGCGTTTGATTTCGTCGTCAGACAAACCTGAAGATGCTTCGATACGGATGTTTTGTTCTTTTCCAGTCGCTTTATCTTTCGCAGATACTTTGATGATACCATTGGCATCAATATCAAAAGTAACTTCGATTTGAGGAACGCCACGAGGTGCTGGTGGAATATCGTTCAAATGGAAACGGCCGATTGTACGGTTTTGGTTTGCCATAGGACGTTCACCTTGTAAGATGTGAATTTCTACAGATGGCTGATTGTCTGAAGCAGTAGAGAACGTTTCCGATTTT
The DNA here is from genome assembly GCF_002295765.1 of Sphingobacterium sp. UBA865. Taxonomy (NCBI): domain Bacteria; kingdom Pseudomonadati; phylum Bacteroidota; class Sphingobacteriia; order Sphingobacteriales; family Sphingobacteriaceae; genus Sphingobacterium; species Sphingobacterium sp. UBA865. The sequence goes on from NZ_DBGB01000031.1 coordinate 31,303, forward strand.
TTAGTTGGAATTGTTGTATTTGCTTCGATCAACTTAGTCATCACACCACCCATTGTTTCAATACCCAATGAAAGTGGAGTAACATCCAATAATAAAACGTCTTTTACTTCACCTGTCAATACACCACCTTGGATAGCAGCACCTAAAGCGACAACTTCATCCGGGTTTACACCTTTAGAAGGCTCTTTTCCGAAGAATGCTTTTACAGCATCAACGATTGCAGGGATACGCGTAGAACCACCTACTAAGATAATTTCGTCAATATCAGATTTGCTAAAACCAGCATTTTTCAATGCAGACTCACAAGGAGCAATTGTTCTCTTGATCAAGTCAGCTGCCAAAGCCTCAAATTTAGCACGTGATAATGAACGAACTAAGTGTTTTGGACCAGTTGCATCTGCAGTGATATACGGCAAGTTGATTTCTGTAGAAGTTGCGCTTGATAATTCGATTTTCGCTTTCTCAGCAGCTTCTTTCAGACGTTGCAATGCCATTGGATCTTTTTTCAAGTCAAAGCCATTGTTTTCACTTTTGAATTCTTCATTCAACCAGTTGATGATTACGTTATCAAAGTCATCACCACCTAAGTGTGTGTCACCGTCAGTAGATTTAACTTCAAATACACCGTCACCTAATTCCAATACCGAAACGTCATGTGTACCACCACCACAGTCAAACACAACAATTTTCATGTCTTTGTGTGCTTTGTCCAAACCGTAAGCTAAAGCTGCTGCTGTAGGTTCGTTAATGATACGTTTTACAGATAAACCAGCGATTTCACCAGCTTCTTTTGTTGCTTGACGTTGTGCGTCGTTGAAATATGCAGGAACTGTAATAACAGCTTCAGTTACTTCTTGACCTAAGAAATCCTCAGCGGTTTTCTTCATTTTTTGAAGAATCATAGCAGAGATCTCTTGTGGTGTATATTTGCGGTCGTCAATTTCTACACGCGGTGTATTGTTGTCACCTTTAACGATTTTATAAGGTACGTGTTCAGCTTCTTTTACAGCTTCATCGTATGAAAGTCCCATAAAACGTTTGATGGAATAAATAGTTTTATGTGGGTTAGTAATTGCTTGACGCTTTGCTGGGTCCCCAACTTTGCGCTCGCCACCTTCTACGAAAGCTACGATCGAAGGAGTTGTACGTTTACCTTCGTTGTTCGTAATTACTACAGGCTCGTTACCTTCCATTACGGCAACACATGAGTTTGTAGTACCTAAGTCAATTCCTATAATTTTAGACATATCTTGTGTTTTAATTTTTTACTTAAATAAATTCTATCAGTCTATTATCAACCCTTATGCCAATCCAAAAGTTTTGTAAAAAAAACACTATTTGTCATCAATTTGTCTTTAGGTACTGCCAAACTGACATTTTCAATACACCAGTTGCTCTAATATCCTTTTTTTAGCTGACTCGTTTTGGCGATTGCGTGGCATATATCTGCCAAAGATTTCCGAAAATTCAGCAAGTTTCATTTTTTTTGATTTTTTATCCCGCCAATCAGAAGGAACAAGTTTATTGGTATAGGCGATATTTGTAGCCCAATATTGAATATGCATTTCAGGGATGACAAGACCCAATATCATGCCCGGGAGACCATGGCTTAATGCTGGTCCTGCCGATATTGGAATCTCTTCCGAATAGTAAGCGATCAGATAGAGTGAGTCTTTGGTAGCACCATTGACTCTGCGGCAGTTTACTCCGGCGATATTTCGGAATTCCTCCGTGAAACGCCAAGTAATGCTGTCCAAAGTTTCCGAAAGAATGTATTTTTCGTCGATGTCAAGCTGAATGTCTGCTGTGCCGGTTTTCAGATCCTGGTAGAGGACTTTGCCGTTCTTGTTGGCGCCACCCCTAAATTGCCCTCTTTGGTTTCCTCCGATTCGGACCGCACCCTGAGATCTGCCCCCTCTGCCTGTGCCCGAAGTTATCGTAGGTGCGGCCATTTTGACTTCACCACGTTGTTTTTCGTTAACTACGCTTTCCTCAGGCATCAACACGGTAGAATTCTCATCAAAGTAGAAGTTTAATTTTTCCGTATGTGAATCCGGCATCTTGTCGAGATATTCCATCATGCCCATCCCTCTGTCCATTCCTTTCGAGCTCATGTCGTTGGATAGCTGCCGCATGCGTGCTTTTGTGTACGTGACTTTGTCAAAACTGATCGTACCCCTACTTCCAAAATAGGCATATTGTGCCTGAAGCGATAAACCACACAGGCAGCAGATGATAACGGTCAAATATATTTTTTTAATCATTTCCTTTCCCTAGATATTTGTTGAAATCCCATTTTACACCGACCAAAAAATATTGTGTCAATACCTGTTGAACGGACTCTGAATAGTTGGTGTCACTCGCATTACGACGTGTGTTGTTAAATGTATTGAACAGGTCAAAGGCCTTTAAACTGAGTGTCATACTCTCATCTTTCAGTACTTTTTTCTCTAATTCAATATTGGTATAAAATTGATTGATTGATTTTTTATAAAGTTTCGTAGGTCCTGTATAGCTATAGTAAATGTTTGCCATGACATTAAACTTCTTCGGTAGAAAGTATTTGATGTACGCCGAAGTCCCACCTTGAAAACTTGTTGCGTTGTATTGGGTGTTGATCGAGTTTTGCTGTACATTAAAACCAGCATTCGCCGAAAGATCAAAGTCGAATCCTTCTGAGTCCTGCTCATTTAAGCTTGAACCTAAACTAAAGTTGGTATTCTTTGCATTATTCAGTAGAAACTCGCCGCCGGACTGTCCGCCTTCAAATTTGGTATAGCTGTAGCTGTTGTTAAACCTGACGTTTGCACTCTTGTTAAAATTGATGCGACGATTGGCCAATGGCTGCATATGATTGATGTTCAAGCCGCCATTCCAGTTGGATTTACCCGATAGGTTTTCATAAGAACTGATTTGAGCCGAGTTGTCTAGTATGGTTGTTTTGTTGACAATTGGATTATTAATAAATGACAAGTTCCCGTTGATATTGATATTCGTTCCTTTCAATAAACTGAACGCGTTATAATTGGCCGAAATGTTATTGTTCACCGCGCGTTTTAGGTCGGGATTACCGACTTGTTGAAACAACGGATTGGTCTGAGGTTGCAGTGGTTGTAACTGATCAAACGATGGGATGATATTGGAACTTTGATAAGCTAAACGTATATTTTTGCTATTTGAAAGGCGATAATTGGCATCAACATTTAAATTGTTATCCCAGAAATTCCGGGCAAGATCAATTGATCTATAACTATCATTTAACTGTTGATTCTTGTAGAACGTACGGTTGGAAAAATTGATCTCCAACTTTTCTTTGCGATAGGAAAAGTGCACGTTCACACCTTGATTGGTATTATTGTCGATCTGGTTTTGAGAATATAGTGAATCAAACTTTTGGGTAATATTGTTTATTGAATTTTGGGTATTTGTACTCTTCGAATGATTGAAGCTGTAGCCTAAAGCCAGATTGATATAGTCACTGATACGGTTGTTGAAATTGATCGAAGAGTTGAAGTCATTGCCTTTATTCCGGCCATGTCGCGTTTGGTTGATAATTGTACTATCCCCGGTTTTGTAAAAATAAGTCCGTGAATTGACTTTACTCTCTGAATCTGACTCTTTGTGATTATTGCCGACCATCACATTTAAAGAACGCCCCGCTTTTAATCGTTTTCTATAATTTAGGCGAAAATTATTGTTGGAACTTGAGGAGTTCGATTGATTGTTCTCCCTAAAGTCACTGATTGGGTTGCCCGATCCATCGCCCGTTTTGCTGTCTGTGTAAGTTAGATTAGCGTTGGTAGCCCAATTGGCATTGGATTGGAGTTCCATATTTTGCGTGGAATCCAGTCGCATGTTAAGGTTTGACCTGAAACCATTACTTCGGCTATGTCTCTCGCTATCGTTTTTACTGTTTTTTTCCTGAATGGATTGATCAGGCAGCACATTTTTATTGTAAGTCTCCGAGTGGTTCTTGTTGCTGTTGTTGTCGTAACCATAGTTGGCGTTTACTTTTAAGGCCTTTTTGAAGAACTGATTTTCATAGTTTGCTCCAAGATTTGTATTCAGTGGTTCGCCCGTAATCTGGTTGTTCATCCGTAAAGAACCTTCACGACCACTTGAACTGCCCATGTTGTTGTGACTCGCGGTGATGCCAATCCGCTCAGTCTTATTAAATTTCGCCGCAAAGAGATTTCCCGCATACAATTCTTTTGATCCAGCCAATGCTTCCATGTTTCCAAAGACACCCTTTCTTGCTTTCTCTTTGAGTACAACGTTAACAGTTTGGATCCTTACTCCGTCATCGATGCCCGACAGCTCCGCCTCCTCCGATTTTTTCTCATAGAGCTGCACCTTGTCAACGGCATCTGCCCGTACATTGCGAATGGCTATTTTAGGATCATAACCAAAAAATTCTTCCCCATCGATAAACACTTTCTGTACAGATTTTCCTTGAGCCGTGATACTTCCATCTCCGGTAACCGTAAAACCGGGTAGACGACGTAGTAAATCCTCTAGCTTCGCATTTTTTTCTGTTGCAAAACTCGCCGCATCATATTCGATGGTGTCGCCTTTCAGTGTAATTGGAAGACGTCGGGTGACAATCACCTCCTGCAAAACATTTCTTTGGGAATTTATTTTGATATCATGCAAATCGAGATCTTTGTTTGCAATTTGGATCGTATCACTATATAGTTCAAATTTAGGGTAAGTGGCCAAAATAATGTAGCTCCCGGGTTTGATATTTTTAACCTGGAATTTTCCCTCTTCATTGGCTCGGTTAAAATAACGGAGGACTGAATCGCGGTTCAGTAAAATAATGGAAGCATTGGTCAGGGGCTTGTCATCCGCCTTATCTAGAATCCTCCCCTTGATGTTTATTTGGGAGTAAGCACTGTTGACGACGATAAATAGTAAAAGTATTAATTGAACTAATCTTTTCATGTACGGGTTGTATCTTTCAAAGATAATTTACTTAATCGTTAATAAATGTAAAACATCTCTTCTGAATGTAAAATCTTTGGTATATAAGGCAGAGGAAATCACATTTTTTCTTGCTCTACATGTCCTTTTTGAGCATCCTATTTTTTATTGCATTCAATACAGATTGTTGGCGGAAGGTTGTTTGAGAAAGTTGGAAGTAAAATTTACCTTTGCACAAAATTGGTATTATGACGTTTGAAAATTACTTACAACAATTCGAAGATATCTTAAATCATCCTGAGAATCACCCTACCTATCAAGATGATGAATATTATCAGTACACAAAAATGAACTGGACAAGAATGGGCCGTTGGTTAAAACGCTTCGAACCAACGTCGACTTTTGAACAATTTGTTGAGTCAATTACTGAAAAGCAACAATGGATCATTATTACTGAACCTTGGTGCGGGGATGCGGCGCATTCGGTACCTATGTTGGCGAAGATGGCCTCAAAAAATCCCAATATCACGGTGGATATCCAACTGCGTGATAGTGCTCCGTTTCTGATCGATTCTTATCTAACAAACGGAGGCAAATCTATTCCAATTCTGGTGATACGCAACGAACAGGGGCAAGATTTGGCTGTCTGGGGCCCAAGACCTCAAGCCTGCCAGGAGCTGTTTTTGCATATGAAAGCGCAAGGGGCAGATTTCTCCGAAATCAAAGAGGAGATTCAAAAGTGGTACAATGCCGATAAAGGAACCGAAATCCAAAAGGAAATCCAGGCACTGTTCGAAAAATAAGAAAATTCCATCCTTATAATAAACTGGCAATTTTTAAGTTTAACCGGATCATCATCTCAGGAATAGACCTGGTCTTTCCTGAGCATGGTTTGAAAAACTGCTGTTAAACCCGGAGCTATGTAAACCTATCTCAATATAAGACAAGTATACGATATTCGGAGATTAGTCGGAGCTTGTTCGGTGCTTCCTCGGTACTTGTTCGTTACTTCTTCGGTTGCAAGCGAAGAAGTAACGCTGAAGCTACGTTTCATGTCCGTAGCTAATCCCTGTAAAGGCTGAAGTTATCTGACTCTTGCTATTGTCTAGTTCCAGCTTATTTTGGACCTATTTTCGGCGTAACGTAATTTCTTTAGGGCAAATAGACCTAATGTCGCCTTTGCGAAAGATCAAAAGATTTTAAGTAAAACGATCCAGTGTTTTTGTTAGCTTTATATGAATTATGGACCATTTTTATGGTGGCTTTTTCAGTTTGCTTGAGCGACAACTAAAACTAAAAAAATATGAATATTGAGGATCTAAGAGATTATTGTTTATCGATTGGGCCGGTGATGGAGGAGACTCCCTTTGGGCCAGATACATTGGTATTTAAGGTAGGCGGTAAGATTTTTTTGTTGGTAGGCCTGGATCAGGTTGATGGATTACGATTTAATGTTAAGTGTAACCCCGAAAGGGCCATTGAATTGCGGGAACGTTATGAGCATACCGTACTGCCGGGCTATCACATGAATAAAAAGCACTGGAATACCGTGGTTGCCAATCAAGAGATTGATGATAGAAAGCTGGAGGAATTGATTTTACACAGCTATCAGCTTATTGTTGAAAGTCTGCCCAGTAAAATCAGATCGGAAGTCAAAGGGCTATAACCGGACTTTGCGTGTAAAGAATTAGTTGTCTATTCAGAAAAAGTCGTTTAAATGACTTTTTTTTGAGGCTAGGATTGGTAGCTTTGCTAAAATCAGTGCATTGCTCAAAGCATTGGTCGATAAATTTACACTAAATATTATTTTTATGAAACGAACACGAAGTTACTCGTGGATAATCTGTTTTATGCTTCTTTTCAGTTTGGGAAGTTGTATAAAGGAAGAAGCGCTCAATATGGAAGCGGATATTATCGCTCTTCATGCCGATGAAGATATCTTTTTGCTGAACCCGGTCATCTCAAATACGCAAGTTACACTTTACCTTCAGCCCAATATTCATGATCTTACCAAATTGAATATGACTTTTGACCTGACTCCTGGTGCCTCCATTGAGCTTTTGAAGGATTCTTTGAAAATGCCTGCCGGAACTCAGGATATGAATAAAGTAATTATTGATGAATTCCTAAAAAACGGCGTATATTATAAAGTTACGTCCGAAGATCATCAGTTTACAAAAAACTACCTGATTAAAATTGTGAAAACAGATGGTGGATTTGTTCCAACAGCATATGGTTTTGAAGATACGGCGATTGATAAGGATGATAAATACACCATATTTTATAATAAAATTGATGGCCAGGATTTCTATAATTGGGCTTCCGGAAATCCAAGTTTCTCCTTGACATTGAGCTTAGGAGGAGGTACCAAGGATCCCGAATCATACCCCACTAAAACGAGTTCGGATGCACATTCAGGATCGAAAGCGGCTTTATTGGAAACGAAGTTGACCGGTGCTTTTGGGGCGATGTTCAAGAAACCTATTGCTGCCGGAAATCTTTTTATAGGAGCGTTTGATACAGGACCTGTATTGACAGACTCGTTATCGGCAACGCAGTTTGGCCTTCCTTTCAATCAGATACCGCTGGCCTTGGAAGGTTACTATAAGTATAGTCCTGGCGCAACGGTGACGGATGAAAACATGAAACCTGTTAATACCAAGGATTCCTGTGATATCTATGCTGTTTTCTATAATCGCAAGCAGCTTATGGACTCGCAATCTGATCCCAACAAGAAAGTTTCCTATTTGACGGGACATAATATTTTAAAAGATCCAAGTATTGTGGCTATTGCCAGGTTGGAAAATGGGGGCGCAACCAAGGCTGGTGATTTTGTCAAGTTTACATTGCCATTTAAGTACACGGCGAAAGTAAACGAAGCTGATGTTGCCAATTTGGATTATAGCATTGCGATTGTAATGTCTTCGAGTAAATATGGTGATAATTTTATAGGTGCTGTCGGTAGTAAGTTGACGGTGGATGATCTCAAAATTGTAACGAAGAAGTAATGAAAATGATAAAATATACAATCGCACTGGCTGCGATGGTTTTGATAGGATCTATTGCCAATGCGCAGGAAAACACAGCGGATGAGGGTAAATTGGGTTTTGATGTGACGGTAGGCGGTAAGATCGGCGGCGCAGCCCCCCTATCATTGCCACGTGAAATTCGAAAGATTAAAAGCTATAATCCGAATGTTCCCTTTTTTGTCGGAGCAAGGGCAAACTATCATATTGATTCCCAATGGGGAGTATCTTTGGGAATCGTCTTCGAAGGAAAGGGAATGGATACATAGGCGAGTGTTAAAGGATACAAGACGACATTCAATGCGGTGAATGATGCAAAAGAGGAGCTGAGAGGTTATTATACGGGTGATATCACAACAAAAGTACATAACCTGTATCTGACTGTTCCGATCCAAGCTACCTATCAGCTTTCAAATCGTTGGAATGTACAGGCAGGTCCTTACATTTCTTTTGCGGTAAAAAAGGAATTCTATGGCGAGGCCTACAACGGCTATCTTAGGCATGAGGAGCCTACCGGAAATAAGATTGTTGTGGATAATGCTGATTATGATTTCTCGGAGAGTGTTAGAAGTATTGATGTTGGTATGAGTTTGGGCGCACATTATGCTATCGACAGAAGATTCTTTGCGTTGGCACAGTTGGATTATGGCTTCAATAATATTATGAAAACCGGATTTGAAAGTATTAGCTTCGGGTTACATAATATCTTTATGAATGTTGGTATAGGTTATAAATTGAAATAGCTTTAATATCCATAAAAAAGAAATGGCCGATCCTAGGATCGGCCATTTCTTTTTTATACTGTTATGCTCATTTAAATGATGCGGAGTTTTACATTTTTAATCCGATTTCTCTTAAGCGTTCATCCAGGTACTGACCAGCGGTATAATCTTCGTAGGCCTTCGGGTGTTCCGCATCGATGCAGGAATCCAATGAAGCCAAACTCATGGCGGATTTTGGATGTAAAAAGAAAGGAATAGAAAAACGGGAAGTACCCATCTTCTCACGTGGTGGGTTTACTACGCGATGCGTAGTAGATTTCAACTTATTGTTTGTTAACCGTTGCAACATATCACCTACATTGATGACGATATCTTCACCCTTGGCTTTGATAGGAAACCATTCCCCGTCTTTTGTCATCACTTCAAGACCATCCGCACTAGCTCCAATCAATAAGGTGATGAGGTTAATATCTTCGTGGGCGCCTGCGCGTACTGCGTCAGGGGCTAAGGCGTCAGGATCGTTTATTGGGAAGTAATGGATAGCACGTAGAATAGAATTACCGTTGATGACATATTGTTCAAAGTAATTTTCTTCCAGATCGAGGTAGGTCGCGATCGCTTTCAATAAGTCGCGGCCTGTATCTTCTAGTTTTTTATAAACCTCAGCGGTTACGCCATTAAAGCGAGGAATTTCAGCTACTTCAGGATTGTCCGGAAAATCAGCTTTGGAATATTCTTCACCAACAATCGTTTGACCGCGTTGCCAGAATTCTTTTAAGTCAGGTGTTTTCGCGTCTTTGGCTTTTTCTCTTCCTTTTGCGGTATAGCCACGTTGACCTGCAAGTTCTGGAAATTCATATTTTTCCTTGATCTCAGTAGGCAAAGCAAAAAATTCAGGAACCACCTGATATAATTCCTCAATCAGCTCTTTTGATAAGCCATGATTTGCAATCGTTACAAAGCCTGTTTCATTGAAAGCTTTGCCAATATCTTGGATAAATTGATTTCGTTGTTCTTGGGTTCCTTGTGTATAATGTAGCAAGTCCAAGCGAGGTATGTTTACTAAAGCCATACAGTGTTGATGTTTGTTCAGGACAAAGTTAACGGAATTAATTTTGATTATTAAACAGGGACTGTTAATAAAAGTTTTGTGTTTCTGTTTATTTTGCTGTATGTCAGTGTTTAAAAGTTTTCCACATTTCACAATTGACGACAAGTATCGTTAGGTATGTGTGCCGAATTATGCTGACGAACATATGACAAAATTTATAATTTCGAGCTTGTTATTCTAATTGCTAACTGGTATATTTGTTATGCAAGCATAATAAATAGCTTGTGGGTACGCTTATGAACCAAAATCAGACAATCGATTATTTTTTAAAAACAGGGTGGCAGACAATAGCCAATAAATATAATCAAATTGCTTCGCAGTACGGTTTTACCCAGGCTGCGGGATATATTTTGATTAACATCCATAAAGAGGGTACACCTGTTTCTCAGATTGCAAATTTGACAGGAGTTAAAACAACTAGTTTGTCTCGGGTGTTGAATAATTTGGAGTCATTGGGATTTATATACCGCGAAACGAGTGAGACCGACAAGAGGTCCGTAAAAGTGTATTTAACCGAATTGGGGCGAGAGAAAAGACGGATTGCTAAAGATGTTGTTCGTAATTTCAATCAATATTTAGCGGACAATTTTTCAGAAAATGAACGGGATCAATTGATTGCTTCTTTAGCGAAACTCAATGAGCTCGCAACAAGTTACAAAGAAGAAGTAATCATCTAGGAATTAAACCAAATGTACAGAAGTGCATGATAAATATGTTATGATGAACAGAAATATTAGAAAAGTGGCAGTTCTCGGATCGGGTGTTATGGGCTCGCGAATTGCTTGTCATTTTGCTAACATTGGTGTTGAAGTTTTGCTGTTGGATATTGTTCCGCGCGAACTGCTTCCGGCAGAACAAGCCAAAGGCTTAACTTTGGAGAGTAAGATCGTTCGGGACCGAATTGTCAACAGCTCCTTAGAAACGGCTTTAAAAACAAACCCTTCGCCAATTTATAGCAAGTCATTTGTAAGACGTATCAAAACAGGGAATTTTGACGATAATCTAAAAGACATTGCTTCTGTGGATTGGATTATCGAGGTTGTTGTTGAGCGGCTCGATGTTAAAAAATCTGTTTTTGAGCGTGTTGAGCAATTTCGAAAACCTGGGACATTGATTACTTCCAATACTTCTGGTATCCCTATTCATTTAATGACAGAAGGGCGAAGTGAAGATTTTAAAGATCATTTCTGCGGCACACACTTCTTCAATCCGCCGCGCTATCTCCCTTTATTGGAAGTTATTCCAACACCGCATACTAAGCCAGAGGTTGTTGACTTTATACTTCACTTTGGTGACAAAATGCTGGGTAAATCGGTTGTGTTATGTAAAGACACTCCGGCGTTTATTGGTAATCGTATCGGTGTTTATTCGATGTTGGCGGTTACTCATTTAGTGGAACCTCTTGGATTGACCGTTGAGGAGGTCGACAAATATACCGGTCCTGCAATGGGGCATCCCAAATCGGCGACTTTTCGTACAGCCGATGTGGTAGGACTTGATACTTTGGTGAATGTTGCCAATGGACTGGCGCAGAATGCCCCAGAAGATGAAGCCAAAGGCGTTTTCCAGCTTCCTGCATTCATCAGCAAGATGGTCGAGAATAAATGGTTGGGTGAGAAAACCAAGAAAGGGTTTTATGAAAAAGTAAAAGCTGCCGATGGTAATTCGGAGATTTTATCTTTAAATCTAAAAACACTGGAATTTGGTTCACAGCAAAAAGTGAAATCCACTACCTTGGAAGCTACCAAGCCTGTGGAGGATATCCGCAAGCGGATGAAAGTATATGAACAAGGGAGCGATAAAGCGGCGGAACTCTTCCGTGCCATGCATTATCCATTGTTTGAATATGTATCCCGCCGTGTTCCCGAAATTACAGATGACTTCTTCCGGATCGATGATGCCATGCGTGCTGGATTTGGTTGGGAGTTAGGACCATTTGAAGTATGGGATGCGCTAGGTGTTCGCGAGACTTTAGCTAAAATTAAGACCGAAGAAAAACGACTTCCGGGTCAGGACGGGGAGGTTGCTTCCTGGGTACACGAGATGTTGGAAGCCGGATGTGAATCATTCTATAAAATAGAAAATGGTGTACGTCACTATTATGATATTGCGACCAAATCGTATAAAGCTATTCCCGGTACCGAAGATCTGATCGTATTGGATCACATCCGGGAAAGTAAGACAATCTGGAAAAATACGGGTGTTTCTATTATTGATCTGGGCGATGGTATCATTAATTGTGAATTTCATACCAAGATGAATACCATTGGTGGGGATGTTATCCAGGGATTGAATAAAGCCATTGACCTTGCTGAAAAAGAGTATCGCGGTTTAGTGGTGTCCAATGATGGAAAAAACTTTTCTGCTGGAGCGAATATCGGAATGATTTTCATGATGGCCGTCGAACAGGATTTTGATGAATTGAATATGGCCGTTCGTGCATTTCAAAATACATCCATGCGCTTACGCTATTCGTCAATACCTGTAGTCGTTGCGCCATTTCAAATGACGCTTGGTGGGGGCTGTGAATTCTCCATGCATGCCGATTTTGTGCAGGCTCACGCCGAAACCTATATGGGCTTGGTTGAACTGGGGGTTGGTGTTATTCCTGGTGGTGGCGGAACTAAAGAATTTACGCTACGTGCCTCGGAGGAATTTAAAGATGATCAAATTGTCCAAAATACGTTAAAAGATAAATTCCTGACTATTGGTCAGGCAAAAGTTTCGACTTCTGCCTATGAAGCCTATGAGCTCGGCTATTTGCAGAAAGATAAATTTGCAATCACCATGAATCGTGCCCGTCTTCTGGCGGATGCCAAGGCAAAGGCATTAGAATTGGCAGATGAGGGTTATGTTCAGCCTGCTCCTCGCAATGATATCAAAGTTTTGGGAAATCAAGGATTAGGAATCGTTTATGTGGGCGCTTCATCAATGCGTGAAGGCAATTACATCTCTGATTATGATCGTAAGATCTCAGAGAAACTAGGCTGGGTAATGTGTGGTGGAAATTTATCGTCACCGACGGAAGTGTCTGAACAGTATTTACTGGATCTTGAACGTAAAACATTCCTTGAGCTTTGTGCTGAACGCAAAACGCTTGAAAGAATTCAATTTATGTTGACCAAGGGTAAGCCTTTACGGAACTAGAACTCACTACTCACGAAAAAATTAAAAATAATGGAAGCATATATAGTAGCAGGATTTCGTACAGCAGTAGGCAAAGCGCCCCGGGGAGTATTTCGCTTTATGCGGGCCGATGATTTAGCCACGGATGTTATTAAACATCTTGTATCCACTGTGCCGAATTTAAATAAAGAAGATATAGATGATGTCATTGTTGGGAATGCCATGCCGGAAGCGGAGCAGGGACTCAATATGGCCCGTTTCATTTCACTGATGGGATTGGACACGGATAAGGTCCCGGGTGTAACCGTTAACCGGTACTGCGCATCAGGCCTAGAAACCATTGCAACCGCGGTAGCAAAGATTAAGACTGGGATGGCAGATGTTATCATTGCCGGTGGTGTAGAGGTGATGTCCGGAATGCCTTTTGGAGGTTGGAAGATTGTGCCTAATCCTGTTGTGGCAAAAGAGCATCCTGACTGGTATTGGGGAATGGGATTGACTGCCGAAGCCGTAGCCAAAGATTACAATGTTTCACGCGAAGATCAGGATGCTTTTGCACTTAAATCAAATCAAAAGGCAGTTGCAGCTATTCAAAACGGTCATTTGAAAGATGGGATTGTGCCTATTACTGTAAAAGAAAATTACCTGAAAGACGGTAAGATTGCAACGCGCGAATATGTTGTTGATACAGATGAAGGTCCTCGGGCTGATACTTCCCTGGAGGCTTTAGGGAAACTAAAACCAGTCTTTGCAGCGAATGGTTCAGTAACGGCGGGGAATTCCTCACAAACTTCTGATGGAGCAGCATTTGTCTTGGTGATGTCTGAAGCAAAAGTGAAAGAACTTGGTGTTAAACCAATTGCAAAGCTTGTTAGTTTTGCTGTAGCAGGTGTTCCACCGCGCATTATGGGTATCGGACCTATCTATGCCATACCCAAGGCTTTGGCAAAAGCCGGTCTTAAAAAGGAAGATATTGACCTCTTTGAGCTGAATGAAGCTTTCGCCTCTCAATCGCTAGCCGTAATTCGTGAACTTGGATTAGACGAAGAGAAAGTGAATGTCAATGGCGGTGCCATCGCTTTAGGGCATCCACTTGGATGTACAGGAGCTAAATTGACGGTCCAAGTCTTAAACGAGTTGAAACGCAGAGGCAAAAAATATGGCATGGTGACGATGTGTGTCGGAACTGGTCAAGGAGCGGCTGGTATTTTTGAGTTATTGGACTAAAATTAGCCGCTAGGAATAGCAATATAGACGAAATATGGATCTCTGATCTCATAACGCATAGAAGTATTTAAAAACATGGTGGACAGCAGCATCACTAAGCAGTGATTTCCTGGTCCATATAAATCTAGAAAGACAATGAGCGAAAATAAAGCAATTAAAGGCGGAGAGTTCGTGATTAGAGAGACTCCCTATACAGCCGTTTTTATTCCGGAAGAATTTGATGAAGAAGCCAAAATGATTCGTCAGACCTGCTTGGATTTCTTGGATACGGAAGTATTGAACAAGCTGGACCGTATCGATGCGCAAGAAGAAGGACTTATGCCTAGTTTGATGGATAAGGCCGGTGAACTGGGGATGTTGGGTGTTTCTATTCCCGAAGAATATGGTGGTTTCGGCAAGAATTTCAACACTTCTATGCTTGTTGCCGATGCGGTAGGTGGCGGGTTTTCTTTTGCTGTGGCATTGTCTGCTCATACGGGAATCGGTACGCTGCCTATTTTGTATTATGGTAATGATGCCCAAAAGGCAAAATATGTTCCAAAGCTTGCTACTGGTGAATGGAAGGCGTCGTATTGTTTGACAGAACCCAATGCTGGATCGGATGCAAATTCGGGTCGTACTTCTGCTAAATTAAATGCCGAAGGGACACATTATTTGATCAACGGACAAAAAATGTGGATTACAAACGGTGGTTTTGCAGATATCTTCATCGTATTTGCAAAAATCGATGATGATAAAAACCTAACGGCATTTATTGTCGAGAAAGATTTTGGTGGCATCACGATGAATCCCGAAGAACATAAATTGGGTATCAAGGGATCTTCAACACGTCAGATCTTTTTCAATGATTGCGCCGTTCCTGTAGAGAATATGCTTTCTGATCGTGAAAACGGATTTAAGATTGCTGTAAATATCCTGAATATTGGTCGTATAAAACTGGGCGCTGCCACGATCGGTTCGGCACGTATGGTGATCAACCATGCGGTGCAGTATGCCAATGAACGTGTGCAGTTTAATCTGCCGATTTCTAAATTTGGTGCCATTCGTTATAAGCTGGCTGAGATGGCAACACGTTTGTTTGCTGTGGAGTCGGCATCGTATCGTGCCGGTCAAAATATTGATGATGCTTACGATGCATTGATTGCTGGCGGGATGGATGAAGCAAAAGCAAAATTGAAGTCTGTGGAGCAGTTTGCAATTGAGTGCGCTATCATCAAAGTATGGTGCTCGGAGATGTTGGATTATGTGGTTGACGAAGGGGTACAGATTTATGGTGGAATGGGTTACTCAGCAGATGCGCCAATGGAACGCGCTTATCGGGATTCACGGATCAACAGGATCTTTGAAGGTACGAATGAAGTGAATCGATTGCTTGTCGTTGACATGATGTTAAAACGGGCCATGAAAGGTGAATTGGATCTGATGGGACCTGCCCAAACTGTAGCTGGAGAGCTTCTAGCTATTCCAGATTTTGGTGAAGAGGACGATGCACCTCTCGCTGCAGAAAAGAAAATTGTGGCAAACCTTAAAAAAGCTGGGTTATTGATTGCGGGAGCAGCAGTGCAAAAATTGATGATGTCTCTTTCCAAAGAAGAGGAAATCCTCATGAATATTGCGGATATTATCGGGTATGTTTATATCACCGAGTCAGTCTTGTTGCGTGCGGAAAAATTGCTGCATACAGGATCTGATAAAGCAGACTATGCAAAAGATATGGCTAAGATCTATCTGTATGGTGCTATTGATAAAATCAGCGCTGCCGGTAAAGAAGCATTATATTCTTTTGGTGAAGGTGATGAACTGAATATGATGTTGGTTGGTTTGCGCAGATTCACAAAAGCACAGCCATTTAATGTGAAAGATGCACGTCAGCGAATCGCAAAGAAATTGATAGATGAGAATAAATATTGTTTTTGATTGATAATAGATTATTGGTTTTGGTTAATGGCCGGAGAGAAATCTTCGGCCATTTTTGTGTTACAATCCTAGAAAGTCACTGTAATTATGCTAAATTTAACCTTTTAAACCCTAACCATTATATGACATCTTCAAGATCATTTACATTTACAGAAGACTGGGTAGTCGTCATTTTGGGGATCGCTACCATATTTCTCGCACTCTCAGGAATTGTTGCGCCAGTACCTAGTTTTTCGTGGAGTAATTCCGCCGAACTCGTCGCAACGGTTTTCGACCCGACAAATTTAATGAAGCTTTTTGAGCAGTTTATTTTTGTATTCGTTACCGCGATATTGGGCGCCTTTCTTTTGGGGAAATCTGTAAGACAATTATTCGTTGTATTTCCTGTTGTATTTATCCTTACCGTATTTGCATTGGTGCTGGCAGGGAATGCAACAGTTAAAGAATACAATCTCGAAGCTGTAATTTTTAGTTTGATTATCGGTTTAGTCATCAGCAATTGCTTTAAACTGCCTAATTGGTTTAAAGAGGCGCTCAGTACCGAGCTGTATGTCAAGATAGGCCTAATTCTGCTCGGGACTACCGTGATCTTCGGGGATATCCTGAAAGCGGGATCCTTGGGGCTTATTCAAGCACTGGCTGTCGTATTGTCTGTTTGGTACTTTGCGTTCTGGATTTGTAAAAAATTAAAGATTGACAAGGAGATGTCGCTGATGCTGTCGAGTGCAGTATCTATTTGCGGTGTTTCCGCAGCGATAGCAACTTCGGGAGCAATTAAAGGTGATAGCAAAAAGCTTTCCTATGTCATTTCACTGGTCCTTATTACAGCGATTCCAATGATGATTTTCATGCCTTATATGGCGGAGTGGATGGGCTTGTCGCAAGAAGTTACCGGTGCTTGGCTCGGCGGGAGTATTGATACAACTGGTGCTGTCGTGGCTTCAGGTTCCCTGGTAGGAGAAGAAGCGTTGAAAATCAGTACCATTGTGAAATTTTCCCAAAACGTATTGTTGGGGCTGGCTGCTTTTGCCATCAGTATTTATTGGACTTATGCGAAATCGGTTGATGATGAAACCAAGCGGGATAAGCCTACGCTGAAAATTATATGGGAACGTTTCCCGAAGTTTGTGTTGGGATTTGTATTTGCATCGTTGCTCTTTTCATTCGTGATATCTCCTGAGAAGATTGATGCCGTCAAAGGAAGTTTGAAAAACTTACAGGGCCTCTGGTTTACCTTGGCATTTACATCCATTGGTTTGGAAACGAACTTTAAGGATCTTTTTGCTCAAGACAATAAGAAACCGCTATATGCTTTTCTGATTGCCCAAACTTTTAATGTTATTATTACCTTATTGATTGCTCTGGTGCTATTTCGCTAAGACGGTAAGTGTTTCAAGGTGAAATAGATCGTTAAAATATGACTGTAAAGATGGCCGTCTAACTAGGACGGCCTTTTTTATGCTTTTTCATCAAGGGTTTATGCGTGAATTTTTTTCTGATTCGTAGCACAGATCTTCGTTTTTTATACAATCGCTTGCTTCTTGATTTTCGCTGGGTAGTTGGTGATTAGGATGGTTGCCTTCGCGATTTTTTTCATGCTGAAAGAAATTTGAGCCGCTTTTTATTTGCTTTAAGTGTCTTAAAATTAAGGTTTAATGGCTTTTTGAAAAAAAATATCATTAAATCTATCAAATTAGTAGTCTTTTAAAAAATATTTATATATTTGTATCGTTATCTGATTTACAGGTAAATAGGAAGGCGAGCAAAAAGGACTGACTTGATTATGAATCGAACTAGCCATGAAATTGATTTTATAACAAAGAAATGTGATGAAAGTTGTTTGAAATTGCCGCCTGATAAGTGCATATACTGATTCGTTTATGCAGCAGGAAATAAAAGAAAATAACAAGATAAAAAGAATGAAACAAAATTACTCTCCAAAAACAAGTTTATTGGTTGCTTCGGTAGAAGGATCTGTTGTTACCCTAAAAAGTGACAAGAAACGAATGTGTTGTTAAAATTTCTCTCTTACACTCTCTTATATTAGAAAAGGGAAGCCGAGGCTTCCCTTTCACAAAGTTTTAACAATGAAGCAAGTATCGATTGGCGTTGGCACTTGTTTAGATTCACCATTAAACTGAATAAATTTATGAAAAAAAATGCTATTTTTCGAATTAGCGTCGTTTTTAGCTTGCTTTTAACGGGTTCTTACCACAGCTATGCGCAAGTAGAAAATCCTAAACCTATTATAAATGCCTCATTAACAGGTACCGTAATTGACGCCGTAACAAAAGAACCATTACAGGGGGTAACGGTTCAGCTGGAAGCTGTTACGCACCAAGTAAAAACAGACAGTAAAGGAGTTTTTCAGTTTGTAACTGGACAAAAATTACCATTTTCATTGATCGTATCCATCGTCGGTTATCAAACTCGTCACATCGTGGTAGATCATTCTCCGGCCGTGATTGAACTTACGCCACGATTGGAAGCTTTGGATCAAGTGGTCGTCACCGCACGTCGCCGTAAAGAGCAATTGCAGGACGTGCCTATTCCCGTATCAATTATTCGTGGAGCAGCATTAGAAGATGCAGGTGCTTTTAATGTTAACCGGTTGAAAGAACTGGTGCCAACTGTTCAGTTGTATGCATCGAACGCACGTAATACAACACTTAACATACGCGGACTTGGTTCCACCTATGGCCTCACCAATGATGGGATTGATCCTGGTGTTGGGTTTTATCTTGATGGCGTATATATTGCTCGTCCTGCCGCAACTTGGCTAGACTTCATTGATATTGATCAGATTGAAGTACTACGGGGACCACAGGGTACCCTCTTTGGAAAAAATACAACCGCGGGAGCTTTCAATATCACCTCACGTCTGCCTCAATTTACACCCGAGGCCAATGTGGAAGTCAGCTATGGAAACCAGGGGTTTATTCAGGCGAAGACTTCAATCTCAGGACCATTGGCCAAAAACTTGGCTGCGAGAGCTTCTTTCTCTGGTACACAGCGGGATGGAAACTTGTTTAATGTACATACCAATAGGAAGATCAATGATATCAACAACCTGGGCTTTAGAGGGCAATTGCTGTTTACCCCAACCGAAAATATCAAACTCGTACTTTCTGGGGACGTGTCATCACAAAAACCGGACGGTTATGGCTGGGCGGTTGCCGGAGTTGTAAAAACACAGCGTGCGGACTACAGACAATTTGATGCAATTATTAAAGATCTTGGCTACGAGTTGCCCTATAAAAGTGCTTTCGAACGTAAGATAGATTTGGATACTCAATCTAAAGCTGATAATAAATTGGGTGGGGTCGCATTGAATGCCGATATCAAGATTGGAGAAGGGACACTGACCTCAACTTCTGCGTGGCGGACATGGACATGGGTTCCGCTCAATGACCGCGATTATTTAGGACTTCCGGTATACACCGTTTCAGCAGGTAATTCCGTCCATAACCAGTGGTCACAGGAGTTCAGATACTCTGGTAAAATCAGTGAAAAGGTCAGCGGGGTTGTTGGTTTATTTGGTCTTTGGCAGGATCTGGGCACAGACCCTGTACATACCGAAGAAACAGGATCTGCCTTTTGGCGTTTTCAAAAAAGCTCTACCAGTGCTTTGTGGCAGACACCGGGATTATTTGATAATTTTGGAATCAAGACCGTTTACGGGATTAAAAGCACAAGCTTGGCAGCCTATACACAGATTGATTGGGCTGTAACGCCAAAATTACATATCCTCCCAGGGCTGCGCTACAACTACGATAAAAAGGTGGCTAACTACGATAGACAGACCTATGGTGGTTTGCAGACCTCAGATCCCGCCCTGCTTGCCTTAAAGAACGGTGTATATACCAATCAGACTTTTGATGTCAATGCGGATGCAGACAATTTCTCTGGTCAACTCTCCGCAAGATATCGCTTCAATCCGAAGATAAATGCTTACGCAACGTATTCAATCAGTTATAAACCTGTCGGTATCAACGTCGGCGGATTGCCCACAGCCAATGGAGCGGTGTTGCTGGATCTCGCCGAAGTAAAACCTGAGGCTGTCCGTCATAAGGAAATTGGTGTGAAGACAAATCCAACACGCAATTCACTCCTCAATCTGACCGTCTACCAAACGGATATCAAAGACTATCAAACGCAAGTGCAGACACCCGAGCCTGGGGTAAACCGTGGTTATCTGGCCAATGCCGAAAAGGTACGTGTAAAGGGTATTGAATTGGATGGAAATATCAACATCGGACATTTTCTCCGATTGAATGGAGCATTGGCCTATACTGATGCCAAATATGTTAAATTTACCAACGCACCTGTTCCCTTAGAAGAGGTTGGCGGAGCGCAAGCTTTTAAAGATATCTCTGGTGGCGTCCTTCCTGGTGTTTCCAAATGGTCCTGGTCCTTGGGCGGCGAAGCGAATAAAAGTGGGAAGCTGATCGGAATTAATGGATCTTACTTTTTGGGCGCAGACCTATTTCACCGGTCTAAATTCTCATCCAGTTCCTCACCATCACAGTACCTAAACATTGATGCCTATTCGGTATTGAACGCTCGGCTAGGATTCAGGGGATCGAATGGTATTTCGGTGTTTGTTTGGAGTAGAAATCTAACCAATAAAGATTATTACGAACAATTGCTGGCAGCACCTGGAAGCTATGGACAGTATGCAGGAGTAGTTGCCGATCCGCGGACTTACGGTGTTACACTGCGATACAATTGGAAACAAGGAAATTAAATCCGTAATTCATATTATATTTTTATCGACCGTCTCCATTTCGTTATGGGGACGGTTTTTGTTTTGCGCTAATTTTCAATAGCTCCTTTTTTTATATATGGAAATTTGTATCTTAAATCATCATTAAGGTGAATGATTTGCGCATGAACGAAAAAGAGCTTTTACAACACTATAAAACAAGCGGTGACTTGTCTACGCTGGGGAAACTATATTCGCCCTATATGTCCTTGCTTTATGGTGTGTGCTTTAAATACTTACAAGACCCCGACCGTAGTCAGGATGCTGTGATGCAGATATTTGAAGAACTTATCACGAAGCTTCGGCAATATGAAGTCGATAATTTTAAGAGCTGGTTACACGTTTACAGCAAAAATTATTGCCTGATGCAGTTACGTAAAGATAAGCGGACAACACAGGTTGATATTGAAGACAATTTGTTCGAAAGTGAACAAAAGTTAAATGATACCAGTGAAGTCAAATGGGAAGAAAAAGACTTTGAGAAACTGGAGGGATGTATGCAGACTTTAAACCACGAACAACAAGAATGTGTACGTTTATTCTATCTCGAGCAAAAATGTTATAAAGATATTGCAGATTTGACCGGATATGACTTGAATAAGGTCAAGAGTGCTATTCAAAATGGAAAGCGCAATCTAAAAATCTGTATGGAAAGGAAAGAAAATGGAAAATAATTATCAATTATCACGGATTCATAATTACATCCATGGTTTGATGACTAAGGAGGACATGTTTCAACTGGAACGAGAAGCATTGGAAGATCCCTTTTTACAAGATGCTATCGATGGTTATCGATTACAAAATGGTGTGGATGCCCGACAATTGAGTCTATTGCAGCAACGTCTCAATCGTCGTGTAGAAGATACAGTTGCGACAAGACATGCCCAATATTTCACTTGGCAGCGTCTGGCGATAGGTGCTACCGCAGGGGTACTTTTTGTGACTTTATTGGCCTTGCTCTATTTTAAACATTTTAGCGGTAAAGCGGAGCGTACAACGGATGTAGAGTTGAGCGAGCCTGAAAATAAGGTGTCTGTTGAACCATTGTTGGATGGAGGTGATGCAACGCCGCGTGAAGGATGGAAAATTTTTGAACAGTACCTCAATCAGAAGTCCGTTACATCTGTAAGAGGAGGCGAAATTATTGTCAATTTTACAATCGACAAAAATGGAGTGCCTACTCATATCAGTGCTGAAGGACAACCAGATCAGTCGCTCGTTGATGAAGCGGTTCGACTTTTGCAGTTTGGGCCAAAATGGCAGGGAACAAAAGGGCGTCTGAAAATTGTGTTCCCCGTCAAAGAGGAACGGAACTCGGCACAAGTAATTGTAATTAAACCGCCGCATTGTTTTGGAATCGAAAAAAAATAATAGTGATAAAAAGCAGCGAGCCATTTCTTTCATAGGAAATGGCTCGCTGCTTTTTTATATAGTCTGAATTACTTAAAATGCATATCTCAGGCCTAATTGTACTTGATAAGGATTACCATTTAAATTGGATACTCCCACACCAGAACTCATATTATAAATATATTGTTGACTGGTTGCATCAAAGCTTTTGATGGCATATAGATTTTGCTTACCCAGATTGTGTCCTACACCCCAAGTTTTTTTCAATAGGTTGGCTACATTGAAAATGTCTATCGAAGCTTCAATGCCATGTTTCTTGTAAACTTTTAGATTTTTAGCCAAATGTAAGTCAAATACGCCGTAAAAACCGTTGATGCCGCCGTTTCTTTCGGCGATGCGGTCGAGGTTACCATTGATGTATTTTTTAATGCTCTGTTCTGCCTTTGGATCATCCAAAATGGCTTGAATGCCCGATTTGATGTAATCGGGTGTGTTTTTATTGCTGGGGTTGTAAACGAAGGCAAGATCGTTGGAATTTACAAAATCACCATTAACATTCCCGTTAACCGCTAGGGAATAGCGCGTTCCTGCAATTCCGCTAAAACGTAAACCCATAGATACACCCCATAGCGATGGCATAGTACCATAAAAAACAACTTTATGGCGGAATTGATTGTCCGAATACGTCATCGTACTCAAGTCGCGTGGATCATCTTTCACCATCAGCGAAAGGGTAGCGGAATTTGCGACGTTGCCGTTGTAGGAGGTATTGTCTTTTGTGTCGTTCCAGGTGTAAGATACGGTTATCTGCCCGTCTTTATAATAACGATAAGTTCCGTCCAGCACAACCGTATAAGAATTGTTTTTTCCTTCACTGTTCATTTCCAGTACGCGGCCTATTTGTTTTGTTTTACGGCTATTGGTCCAGTTGGCGGCACCATTTGTCGTATTGATGCTTGATGCCGGAACATACACCCCACGGTTACCTTCGGCGGTCAGCCTAAAGTAAGGATCCTCCACCATATTGCGATCTACATACATATAATTGTTGCGCCCCCAGGTTCCGTAAGCGCTTAAACCGATGCGTAGCGAAGGTGTGAAAAAGTGATTGATGGAAATATTCGCTTTATATACAGTTGGCACTTTTACATCCTTGCTATTGGTATTGATGGTAACAAGTTTTTCGATCTTCGGGTTGTCCAGCAGTTCGCGCCCTGGAGCTGTATCGGGGTCTTGGCGATATCCTGCAAAATTTGGTTTGGGAATTAAAGTAGGGTCAGTAATATCTACACCGGCAATGCGTGAGCCATCAAACAACATATTGTTTAACATAGAATAGGGGTTGAGGGCCGAACCGAATATACCAGCGCCAAAACGGATTATATTTTTCTTTTCTTCATTGATATCCCAGTTGAACTGCACGCGGGGTTGTATCTGAAAAGTGTTGATACCATTATCGGTTGAAAGGCCCAGTTCGTCATAGACTGTTTGGTTGAATGTAGCCTTCTTTAGGTATTTCGTATTGTCCAGACGTAGGCCGCCGACAACATCAAGACCCCTAGCGATTTTAGCTTCCATCTGTCCATAGAGACCTACAGCTAGATTGTTGACCAAGGTGTTTTCTTTGTCAGTCATATATACATCACGGGCATAGCGATAAGAAGTCAGGTTATCGAAATTTTGTAGACCAGTAAAATAGAAACGACCATTCATTTCGCTGCCGTAGCGGAAATCCATGTTCGTATACATGACATCTGCACCGAAGGTATATTTGATTTTATCTGTGTTATAATAGAGGTTGTTGACCAGTTGTAACATATTTCCGTTGAACCATTCTGGTGCATAACGCTGACCACCAAGCTGTATTGAATTGGTATATTTATTTGTGCCGTCCACCGATTGAACAGATTCAACGATCGCACGTGGAATACTGTGTGACTGATCAAATCCAGCTACATTGTGCTGTGCTTCAGAACGCTCATAAAAATGTTGCACCTTCAAATCGTTGGTCAATTTGGAACTGATCGACGTGCGCAAGGAGGCCATGAGGCTGTTGTTAATATACCTTCTGTTGGTGTAGGATTCAAAAGCATTGATGCCTGTATTGTCTCCCTCTTGTTGATTGTCCATGTCGTAGACAAAGTTGTTCCGAATAGTCAATAAGTTTTTATCGTTCAATTGCCAATCAATGCGGGCGAAGGCCGCGTCGGTCTTTTTCTTCTTGTCAAAGGAACCAAACAGGCGATCGGCACTTGCACCATATTTACCTACAGCAATGCGGGTAAACTCATCTAATGTAGCCTGGGTTACTTTGTAACGTGCAATGTCCTCCGTTGTTTGAATGTCTGCGATCTGAAGAGGACGGGTGTCCATCTGACGGTCCCAAGTTACAAAGAAGTGAGCTTTGTCTTTTATGATTGGACCTCCAAGTGAGAATCCATATTGATAGGTGGAGAATTTTTGTTTTCGGGCTGTTCCATTGAGGTTGTACTTACTCGAAAGCCAACCTGCCCGGGCAAAAGTAAATGCACTTCCAGTTAACGTATTTGTACCGGATTTGGTTACGGTGGTAATGCTGCCCCCTCCGCTGCGACCGAATGTGACATCGTAGTCATTGGTCACTACTTTGAACTCTCGAATGGCTTCCATGGAGATTGAATAAGCTCCGCCGCTATTTCCACCGGCCACTGTGCTGCGCGAATTCATTCCGTCTACCGTAAAATTGGTCGATGAAGCGCGCTGTCCAGCTAGATTTGTACCACTGCTGACAGGCGATAAATCAATCAGAGAGGAAAAATTACGTCCATTTACAGGCATTTTTTTGAGGTCATTGGCCGTAATGGCGGTAGATGCACCCAATGTCTTGATCTTGTTTTTTAGGTCAGCCGCAGTGCCTTGAACGATAACTTCATCCAATTTATTTTCAGCTGACGATAAGGTGAAATCCACATTGAGTTCGTCACCATAGCTCAATTTATAGTCGGTCTTTTTTTGTTCTGCATAGCCAACGTGGTTGATTGTGATGCTGTATGGCGAACCCAAAGGTAATTGCTGAAAGGTATAGACACCATTTTGGTTGGTCAGTGTCGTTTGTTTAAATCCTGTTGATTCATTCCTTACCGATACAGATGTTCCTTTTACAGGCCCATTGTTGTCTATGATCCGACCTGTAATCGTCGCTTCGGTACCCTGAGCCCAACTGTTGGTTGGAATTTGGAGAAATGTAATAATGGTTAATACCATTAACCAAACGATGTTTCTTTGCATAATAATTTCACTTTTTAGTTGATTAGCGTCTGTCACAAGTATGTTGCGAAATTATCTCTGCAAGATTGTTAAATGGTTAAGATCTCATTATGAAATATTTAATAAAAATGGGTTTTGATGGTCCGTCATGCATAATTAATTAACCTATAAACAGCGAGCGGCTCAGATACCTCTAAGCCGCTCGCTGTTTATTATAAAGTTGAGAAGATTTATTCTTCCCAACGAATTTTATCTGCAATTGGTGTGCGGATAGGTTCGCGCGCCTCAGATTGATGGTGTCCTAAGTAGAATAGACCAATACATTTTTGATTTTCTTCGAGATTTAAGAAACCACCCAAATGATTGATTAAACCGGGAGTCGCCCAGTATCCACCAATGTTTAGCGAGTGTGCAGCTAACCACATGTTTTCAACTGCTGCAGCTGTACAGGCCAATTCTTCCCATTCGGGAACTTCACCTGTATAATTGACAACAATAGCGATCGCAACGTTTGACTGTGTTGCTTTTTTGCCCATTGTTATTTCTGTTGCCTCAGTGTACTTCTCTGCTGGTGTTACCGATTTGTAAATACGTGATAACTCCGTGCCCAAACGTTCCAATCCCTCTTTGCGGAAGATGACAAAACGCCAAGGTTGTGTCCTTTTATGTGTTGGAGCAGCATTGGCCGCTTCCAAGATACTCAAGATATCTTCTTTACTGACTTCTTCTTCAGTAAAGGAAGCTTGAAATACTGATCTTCTGTAGTGTATTGCCTTTAATACGTCGTTTTTCATTATAATTTATTTTTCCTTTATGCTTTTTCTTCCCATAAAGATACAACATGCAAAATTGTTTTGACGGCTTTTTCCATATCTTGTACAGCTACCCACTCTTGTTTTCCATGGAAAGCATGCCCTCCGGCAAAAATATTTGGACAAGGCAGCCCCATAAACGAAAGACGGGAGCCATCTGTTCCACCACGGATACTTCTTCTTTCGGCTACCATTCCTGCTCGGTTGATGGCTTCCATCCCGATTTCCATAATTTCAGGATGCTGATCCAGCACTTCTTTCATATTACGGTATTGTTCTTTTACAACAAAAGTATAAGTACAGTTTGGATATTGCTCCACGATTGATTTTGCAATACCTTCCAGTTCATCTTCATGTTTCTTGAGATTGGCCGTAACGTGATCACGTACGATAAATTGAATTTCTGCTTTTTCCACAGATCCACTGATATGAACAGGATGTACGAAACCGTCTTTTTTGTTGGTGCTTTCAGGTGAAAGCCTATCTTTCGGTAGCGCCTCAATTATAGCACTGGCGATTTTGATGGCGCTTTGCATCTTCCCTTTAGCAAAACCTGGATGCACCGATACGCCATGAATAGTTAATGTAGCTCCATCTGCGGAAAATGTTTCATCTTCGATGGTTCCGGCTCTTTCACCATCCATGGTATAAGCGAAATCTGCTGCTAAACGTTTTAAATCTGCTTTATCAACACCTCTACCAATCTCTTCATCTGGCGTAAAAAGAATTTTGATGTCACCATGTTTGATTTCAGGGTGTTTCATTAATAAACGGGCAGCATCCATGATTTCGGCCACACCTGCTTTGTCATCTGCACCGAGTAAAGTAATGCCACTCGCTGTAATGATATCATGGCCAATTTGATTGGCTAGATCGGGATGTTCGGCATATTTGATGATAATACTATTGTCGTCAGGAAGCACAAGATCTTGGCCCTGATAGTTAGCATGAACCAGTGGTTTTACATCTTTTCCAGAAGAGTCCGGAGATGTATCCATATGAGAACAGAAACAGATAACGGGAACTTGCTTTGTGGTATTGGATGGAATAGTTGCGTAAATATATCCATTTTCATCCATTGCCGCGTCTGAAATACCCAATGCCAGCAACTCCGTTACAAGTAACTTTCCTAGGTTCTTTTGCTTTTCTGTAGAAGGACATGTTGGTGAATTTGCATCAGATTGTGTGTCAATCTGTACATAGCGTTGAAATCTTTCGGATACCGAAAAATCACTTATGTTGTTGATCTCAAATGTGCTCATTTTCTAATAGCCCTAATGTGATAAGGGTGGTCAAACTTAGATAAATTGCTTTTTATTTGCAATTTAATTTGGTTGCATTTACAAACAATTTACCCTTCATACATGCGTTTGACGCTATTGTAACAAATGGGCAATAACAGAAAGGGATCGGAGCGGATAGAATCCTAATTTTCCTAAAGAGAATGTACCGCTAAAGAAAATGTATCGCTAGATAGCATTGTGCTGGAGATCTTTTGAGCTGTTTGGTTTATCCATGGATAGGAAAAAAGAAATCATGATGGTCCTGCATCAATTAAAACCTTCATGACTTCGCAGACACCAACAGCAATGAAAGCAAACTGAAGGTTCTTCCTGGCCAATAAGACCAGACAATTTCAGATAAAAAAAGGACCTATAAAATTATTGACAGGTCCTTTTTTTACATGTAAATCGTGTTCTATTTCTTTTGATCAGCGTAACCAAATACCTTCTGCAGGATATTGGTATTTCTACTGCCATCTATGTTGTGTCTAATTTTTGACTCCTGGTCGGCAACTTTGATAAATAGACCATCTATTGCTTTCTGCGTAACATATGCCGTAAGATTTGTCTCCACTTTATTGCCTAAAGGAAGGTTGTTGTAAGCTGTTGTCAATTGGGTCCAGTACTGGTCCACATTGTTTGTACCCATAGCAGATTTGATAACAGGACTAAACTTGTTTGTTAATTCGGTCGATGTATTTGTTTTAAAAAACGTTGTCGCGGCGTCTTCTTTGCTGCCTAAAAGAATGTTGGTTGCATCTGTAATCGTCATCTTCGAAAGTGCATTGACAAATACTGGGGCAGCCTCTTTAACGGCTCCCTCCGCAGCTCTGTTCATGCTCTGTATAAACTGATCGCACAATTTCCCCATCCCAACAGCATGAAGCGTTTTTTCTACTTTCTGTGCTTCGGCAGGCATCAAAATCTTTACTGCTGCATCTCCCAAAAAACCATCCTTCTTGGCTAGAGATTCGATACTCAGATTTAAGCCGTTGCTTAAAGCCTGTTTGATTCCCAACGATGCATCCTTATTGGACAAAGATGCCAAGGTATTCGATTTTGATGCTATTGCGGTCGTATTTGTTGTTGTCGTTGTTTTGGTACTGTCGGTCTGGCCCTGATTTGCTTTTGCCAATGTCTCACTGATTTTCTTAAAAATCTGCGCTTCGCTTGCATTGGAATAAAGTAATCCGGAGACAAATAGTGTACAATATAATAGTGGAAATTTCATCATGTTTTTATTTTGCTGTCAAAATTAAACATATCGACTGTTAATTTATGTGAAAGTTTAAACCAATTGCCAGGAAACATAGCTATTGTCTGGAATCGTAGCAGATACGCTACAGCGTGCTGAGTCCCTATTCCTGATGCGGTGTAAATAAAAGCTGTCCCACAAAATAAAACAGCAGATCCTAAGCGAACCTGCTGTTTGTGTTATAGGGTTGTTGTTATTAACAAGACATTATTTCCAGGAGAGTGTCGTTGCTACTGGAAAGTGATCCGACGGAAATTTATTCATGTAGGTGTCGGTCAGGATACCATATTTTTTTACCTGGAAAGGTTTGGTGATAAAGATATGGTCTATGCGGCCTGTTGGTCTGATGCTTTTGCCCCATCCGTTGAAGGAAGAATTCGGTTCATATTTGAAAGGAGCCAATTCATGTACGTCGGTAACTACTTTGCTATTGGCAAGTGTAAAATAAGCCTCATCTTGTTCATCCACATTGAAGTCTCCGGTTAAAATGAGCGGTAGATCTTTGGCAAACTCTTTTGCTTTTGTCAGAATCAATTTTGCACTTTCGGTACGTGCAGTACGACCGATATGGTCAAAATGTGTATTCATAAAGATAAAGCGTTTTTTGTTGGCCTTGTCTTCAAAGATACCCCAGGTACAGATTCGCGGTAGTGCTGCATCCCAGCCTTTATTCGGGTGTTCGGTATCTGAGGCTGAAAGCCAGAAAGTTCCACTCTTTATCGCTTTAAAGCGATTTGTATTGTAATAAATCGCCGAGTGCTCGCCCTCTTGTGCACCATCGTCGCGACCTACACCCACGTAATCAAATCCAGGAAGGAGCTTTTTGAGATCTTGAACCTGATCAAAAAAACCTTCTTGGATACCAAAGATATCAAAACCATGGTATTTGATCAGATTGGTAAGCGGGACTTTCCGGTCGTTCCACATGTTATCGACATCGACGGTATTTCTTTGGCGTATATTATAACTGCCTGCAATAAATTCCTGCCCATACGATAGGAAAGATAAACACAGTGCTATAACGAGAAAAAGACTTTTTTTCATTTATTTGAATTATTTATGCTATTTATGAGTGATCTTCATGTGTTTAAATGAACTCGTTTCACTCGGTTATTTGTTCATCATTTATTCTTTATATAAAGGCAATCATGCTGCCTCGGGCGACACGAGTGTTTAGTTTCATCGCTATAAATGTCCTTTGTTCACTCGGTTTGTCCTTATTTCTTTAATATGCGGAGCAACAACTCAGGTTCATCAGTGGTAATAAAATCAATTTTCTGATCGATTAGATTTGTCATTTCTTCTTCTGTGTTTACGGTCCATGCATTCACTTTCATACCAAGTTGATGCGCATCTTTCAGCCATGTCGCATTCTTTTTAAAGACGGAAAAGTGATAATCCACCCCATTAATCCCAGCAGCTTTTACATCTGAAGGAGATTTATCTCCTGTAAGATATTGGATATTAGCCTTAGGAGCCAATTCGTGGATCTTTTGACAAGCTTCAAAGCTGAAGGAAATGTAATCCGTAATTTTCTCAGCTTTTAAGCTTTTGACCATTTCAACCGTTTTTGTGGTCGCTTCAAGCGTACGCTCGACCCCAAGTTTATTGATTTTCAACTCAAGGATAAGGCGTAAACCCTTTAATTTTTTTCCAACATTAATATATTCTTCCAACGTGGGAATGGATTCACCGTTAGGATGTTTCTTTTCTAAGAGCTCTTTGTAGGTTGCCGTTGCGATATCAATGCCATAGAAATCATTGTCATGGTTGACCACAAGAATATTGTCTTTGGTCAAATGTACATCAAACTCGGATCCGAAGAGCTTGAGTTCGTGGGCCGCTGTTAAGGAAGCAATGGAATTTTGCGGAAGATGGCTGTTTTTCCATACGCCACGATGTGCAATGGCTTTCGTTTGTGCGAATAATGCGGAGGATGAGATTACCATAGCCAGTGTCAGACAGCTAAAAATATGTTTTTTCATGCTATAATTATGTATGAGTGTTTGTTTTCAACGGCATAATGTGCACGTTTCACTCGGTGATTTATTCCTATTCTACGTATTTATAATACCGATTACGATACTAGCAGTAAAAATCGACCTTGGTGACAGGATCGTTTCTTACAAATTTGTTTAAAAGCTGATTTTACATGGAACAAAAAAAGTGGTACTTTTTATCTCGATGTACAAGATCTAAAGTACCACTTTTATATTTAGGAATTGTTAAGTGTAATTTATTTTTTACCATTCCATTCAGCCATAAACTCATCCAGAAAGTTGAGCATATAGTCATGACGATGTGCTGCTATTTTTTTTGCAGCCTCTGTATTCATCTTATTCTTTAACAATAATAGCTTTTCGTAGAAGTGATTGATTGTAGGAGCTTCCGAATGTTTGTACGCTTCCTTATCCTTATATTCTTGAACAGGAATGTTCGGATTATACATCTCACGGCCTTTATTACCACCAAAGCTAAACGCACGGGCAATGCCTATTGCACCGATAGCATCCAAACGATCTGCATCTTGCACGATTTCCATCTCTTTTGAATGAAATGACACTTCCCCCAAACTTGCTTTGAAAGACATATTGAAGATGATTTTCTTCACATGGTCAATGATTTCAGGTGAAATTTCTAGACTTGCCAAAAACTCTCCGGCAACACGAGGGCCTATTGTTTCATCACCATCATGGAATTTACTGTCAGCGATGTCATGTAACAGTGCCGCCAATTCGCAGACCATAACATCCGCTTCTTCATCTTCTAAAATTAACTTCGTATTGTTCCATACGCGTTGAATATGCGACCAATCGTGGCCTGCTTCTGCAAATTTCAATCGATCTTGCACAAATGCTACTGTGCGCTCAATAATGTTATTCATACAATACTTTTGTTTTTTCGCGAGTACCCTCGTATAATTCGTATTCTAATAATCTACAATCTAATTTACCATTATAAAATTCTATGCGTCGGGACGCACGTAGCCCGATTTTCTTTGCCAGATCTGGATTTCCGGTAAATATATAGCCTCTATAACCTTTGCACTCCTGTTTCATGAAATCCCCCATACGCTTATAGGTAATCTCTAACTTGCTGTGCGTGCCCAGACGTTCACCGTATTCAGGATTGAATAAAATGACACCACCTTCTTTAGGAACGTGTGTTTCGGCAAAATCGCATACTTCAAACGAAATTAATTGCTCCACACCAGCAGTTCTTGCATTCATCTTTGAGACGTTGATTGCCTCCTCTGAAATATCGCTTGCAATAATTTGTGGAGCCGCTTTTTTATTGATCTGATCTTTGAGTAGTCGGCGCTCCTGGAAGAAAACTGTTTCATCATAACCGATGAAATGCATAAATGAATAGTTCATGCGCAGCAACCCTGGTTTTCTGTTTGTTGCTATCAGTGCCGCCTCAATGGCTAAAGTTCCGGATCCACACATCGGATTTACAAAAGGTGAATTACCATCCCATTTGGAAGCAATAATTGTTGAGGCTGCAAGAGCTTCCAGCATTGGCGCTTTTCCAGGGATCTTACGGTAACCATGTTTTGCCAGTGTCTCGCCTGAGGTATCGAGAAAAATTTCAGCACGGTCATCTTTCCAGTACAAGTGGACAACCGCTTTATTATTGTCCGGACCTGAATTAGGGCGCAGACCTTTTTTTTCCTTTATACGGTCCACAATTGCATCCTTAACCTTTACGTTTGCAAATAAAGGCGTGCTGATTGTCTCATTATCAACATTAGAGCTGACAGAGAAATATCCGTCAAATTGAATAAGTTCTTCCCAGGCAATTTTACTCAATTCTTCATAGAGCTCCGTCGGATTATTGGCTGTAAACTCCTTTAACGAATACAAAATCTGAGAGGCTGTGCGTAGGTTCAGATTAAGCTTGATCGTATCGTTTATACTGACCTTTAATTCTACGCCTGTAGGGAATGCCCTGACAATGTCAAAACCTAACTCTTTAACTTCCTGTTGCAAATAAGGTGATAAGCGCTTATTGCACGTTATAATAACTTTATTGGGGGTGTTGAAAACTTCCATCATATTTTGTACAAAGTTAATTAAACTCTTCCTCAAAAATTGCTTAATTTTACGCTTTAATATTTATTTTTTTGATTATGGAAATTAGAGGAAAAGTACACGAGATAGGAGCGACACAACAAGTGACAGAATCATTCAAAAAACGCGATATGATTGTAGCTTATGCCGAAAACCCACAATTTGTTGAGTATATCCGTTTTGAGGCAACACAAGACAGAACGTCAATTTTTGATAACCTTGCAATTGGTGAAGAGGTAGAAGTATCTTTTAATCTTCGTGGTCGTCCTTGGACTAATAAAGATGGCGTAACAACTTATTTCAATTCATTAGTAGCATGGCGTGTTACAAAATTAGGTAATGCTGCTCCAGCTCCATCTTCTCCAGGTTACGCAGATATGCCTGCCCCTGTAGATTTGGCGGGTTCATCAGATGATGACGATCTACCATTTTAATCTGAATAGGATTGTATAGCCTATCGCCACGCGGTAGCAAATAGATTATTTAAACTGTTCGCAATACAGTTATTTACGATAGAAAGGCTTCCTCAAGAAGCCTTTTTTCTTTGGAATCCAGTAGGCGTGCCTGATTTTTCTTGGCGCTGAAATTGCTTGCTATATGGTATCGTACATCAAAAACAACAGATATGAAATTAACCGTATTGTTCTCTTGCTTAGCAATGATTTCGCTAAGTGCATGTAATCAAACCTCAAAAGATAGTCAGCATACAACCGCAGATTCCACTGCACATGAGACTGTGGCGGTGGATACTGCCCATACATCTCAGAATTCGTTGGATTGGGCCGGTACCTATGAAGCTACTATTCCCTGTGCTGATTGTGAAGGTATCAAAACAAATATCACCTTAAAAAATGATAATACCTTTGCCATCGTCAGTGAATATATTAATAAAAATACCAAGGTCGAAGATAGTGGTAAAGTCATGTGGCACGACAACGGATCCGTTGTTCATCTCACAGGGAAGGAAACAAATATGAAACTGAAGGTGGGTGAAAACAAGCTGATTGGGCTAGATCAGGAAGGCCATGCGATTGAAGGCCCCAATGCGCATCTTTATGTATACAATAAGGTCGAAGGCGAGAAATTGTAAAACGAAGCTCCGATAACGGAATTAGCCACTGATGTATTTACCGTATGGAACTTTTCGTAATAAATAGGTCAGTAGGGCGCTAGCCAACAACGTGAGCACCGTTGCTGCCGGGATTTTCCACAAAGTGGATAAAGGAAGCAAAGGATGAATATAATTGAGCAGCAAAATATGGCAAAGGTAAATGCCAAAGCTGTGGATGTCGATAAATTCCCAGAAGGCGTTGAGTTGTTCTGGGAGCTTAAGGCCTTGCACGAAGACGAATAAAAAGCCTGCACTCAATGCGATGTTGGGGGAAAGATAGTTGTAAAGTGTCGGATCAAATTCACCTCGGGAGCTACTTAGATAATATGTCCCCGATGCTGTAATTAAACAGCAGATCAGAAAAAATGTAAAACTTGACAATTTTACCATTGGGATAGGGTAATTACGTAAGTAATGGCCCAAGACCAAATAGCCTGCATAACCCGAGAAAAAGGTCAGGTCAAAATTAGGTAGGTAACTATTGAACCATTTATTCGTAAAAAATAACGCTGCAAACCACAATCCCAAAAAGATCTCAAGCTCTCTCTTACTGCAGTTGCCCACAATTTTGCGTATGAAAGGAACTGCAAGGTAGAGCCCAAGTATCATATATAGGTACCAAAGGTGCGCATTCGTTCCTGACTTTAAGCGAATTAACACAATGTTGATAACTTGTGGAAAACCGATATAGTCAAAATCGATATAACGGACAAAATAATAGAAAAGATAGACGATGCTCCAAAAAAGAAAAGGCGGGACAATTTTCAATAAACGTTTCCGATAAAATTGTCCCGTACTTTCGTCTTTCTGCAACAGGAGGGCACCTGAAATAACGACAAACAGGGGTACCGCAAAGCGCGAGAAGCTATTGAGCCAATTGGCATAACTCCAGTCGAATGATTCAAATTCATTGCTGTTTAAGTAGCCCGAAGAGGAATGAATCAAGATAACGAGGAATATCGCAACAATACGTAGTATACTGATATAACTTGTTCGCGCCATTTGATTATGCTGTTTTTATTGAGTTTTATTGTCGTAGACTTTCAAATATAGCAAAGTCAGGAGTGCTCCAATGCTCGCCATGCCCACACCAACGAGGGAAGGTGTATTATAAGCTAAACCCCAGGTTATTGGGATTCCACCTAAAAATGCACCTAAGGTATTCCCGAGGTTAAAGGCTGCCTGACCACCTGCTGCGGCCAATGTTGCTGCTTCTTTTGAGGCGCGGATCAACATCAGTTGTGTCGGCGAACCAATAGTGAAGGACACCAGTCCTGTAATAAAGGCTAAAGGATAGGCTGTCCAGCCCAGTGGTGATATAAAGTAGACCATCACAAGGCATATCGCCATAGCGGAGAAACTCGCGATTGCCGCTTTGGTTGGGGAGATTGTATCAGCCAGTTTTCCGCCGATAAGATTTCCGAAAAACATACCAACACCGATCAGGATCATAATCAAGGGGACACGATCAGCAGCGATGCCCGACACATTGGTCACCAAAGGCGCGATGTAGCTGATCCAGGCGAAAAGTCCACCGGTGCCTATGGCAATAATAGCCATTAATAACCAGGCAATTTTTTTGTTGAAGAAGTTTAACTGACTAAAGATATTATTTCCTTTGGCGGCCTCAATTTTTGGCATCCATGCATAAATTGCTGCAAAAGTGATTAATCCCAATATACTGATAATACCATACGTTAAACGCCATGAATAATGATGGCCTAAATAGGTGCCGAGTGGTACTCCAGCCAAATTGGCAATAGTCATTCCGGTAAACATAATGGATATAGCCTGTGCTTCTTTTCCTTTCGGAGCCAGTCTTGCTGCCACGACAGACCCAACACCAAAAAATGCTCCATGGGGAAGTCCGGCCATAAAACGGGAGAGACTAATCAAAAACTGTCCCGGTGCAATACTGAAAAGGCCATTGAAGATAAAAAAGAGCAGCATTAAAAAGAGTAATACCTTCTTCGGAGGATATTTTCCTGTAAATAGCACTAATGTTGGGGCACCTACAACGACACCCAGTGCGTAGAGTGCAATCAGGTGAGCAGCGGTAGGGATTTCGATATGAAGATCTTTGGCAATGTCAGGCAGGATGCCCATCATCGTGAATTCGGTCATTCCGATGGCAAGTCCGCCAAATGCCAAAGCGATAATTCCTTTGTTCATTGTATTTTAAGGTTGAGGTTGTACGATAATGGTACGAAGATAGTAAATAGATTGTACTAAAAATTATTGATACCTTTTTTGAGGGACACAAGTAATATTTTTAGTCTTTCTTAAGATGATCTGACGTTGATCTAACCTGCTTTCCAGTACCACCGAATCTGCAGTATGATAAACGACTTTAAAGCGGGGGATATACTGACCGGAAAGATAGCAACCTGAAATCTTCTGTTTGCCATTCTCCTTGGTATAGATACCATCGACAATGATGGAGTCTCCGCGCAAAACATAAATACCTTTTGCATGTTCTGTCCAGGAGCCATTTTTGTAACAGCTATCTGGTATGGTTTGTACTTTATTGTTGACGTGCATGGTCGCGTAAACAGAGTCACAGGTAAACTTGAAGTCGGTCAAGGTGTATTGCATCATCTGCTGCTGTCCAGGAATGCTGTCTTGGACCCATTCTCCCTGTAAAAAGGGGGCACCTTCGCTCTGCATATCCGAATTGAATTTGCAGGCTGTAAAAAAGAAAAACATACCTATGGCAAGCGCCAATAGGTATGTTTTTGTTCGTATATTTTTTATTGAAATAAAAGTCACAGCTTATTTTAAACTTCCAACCATATCTTCTGGTTTTACCCAAGCATCGAAATCTTCAGGAGTCACATAACCTAAACGCACTGCTTCTTCTTTAAGCGTAGTGCCATTTTTATGCGCTGTCTGCGCGATTTCTGCCGATTTATAATAACCAATTTTTGTGTTTAGAGCGGTTACCAGCATCAATGAGTTGTCAACCAATTCTTTGATGCGTTTGTAGTTCGGCTCAATACCAGCTGCACAGTGCTCTTCAAATGAAACACAAGCATCCCCTAATAGGCGAGCAGATTGCAAGAAGTTTGCCGCCATCAATGGTTTGAACACGTTTAGTTCATAGTGACCTTGCGTTCCACCAATCGTAATAGCCACATCATTACCCATCACTTGTGCCGCGACCATTGTCAATGCTTCACATTGCGTTGGATTAACTTTACCTGGCATAATCGATGATCCTGGTTCGTTCTCCGGGATCAGGATTTCACCGATACCTGAGCGTGGGCCAGAAGCCAACATACGGATATCGTTTGCAATTTTATTTAATGCTACAGCCAATTGCTTTAATGCACCGTGTGTTTCAACGATTGCGTCATGAGCTGCCAATGCCTCAAATTTGTTTTCAGCGGTTACGAAAGGTAGGCCTGTAAATTCGGCGATATATTTAGCAACGACAACGTCATACCCCTTTGGAGTATTTAATCCTGTCCCTACTGCAGTACCTCCCAATGCAAGTTCTGATAAATGCGAAAGTGTATTTCTTAAAGCTTTCAGACCATGGTTCAATTGTGCGACATAACCTGAAATCTCTTGACCTAAAGTCAACGGAGTAGCATCCATTAAGTGTGTACGGCCAATTTTTACGACATTTTTAAACTCTTCAGCTTTTTTAGCTAATGTGTCACGCAATTTTTCTACACCTGGAATTGTAACCTCTGCAACAGCTTTATACGCCGCGATATGCATTCCTGTAGGGAAAGTATCGTTAGATGATTGCGATTTATTTACATCATCATTTGCTTTTAACACAGGTTCGCCTTCACCGATCTTATGTCCAGCCAATACTTGTGCACGGTTTGCGACAACCTCATTTACATTCATATTGGATTGTGTACCTGAACCCGTTTGCCAGATAACCAATGGGAATTGGTCATCCAATTTGCCCGCTAAGATCTCATCACATACGGTAGCGATTGCATCACGTTTCTCTACAGGTAATACCCCCAACTCGTGGTTAGCATAAGCAGCTGCTTTTTTCAAATAAGCAAAGCCTGCGACGATTTCGTGTGGCATCGAAGCTGCCGGTCCGATTTTAAAGTTGTTGCGTGAACGCTCTGTCTGTGCACCCCAGTATTTGTCTGCAGGGACTTGAACTTCACCCATCGTGTCTTTTTCAATTCTGAATGACATAGTATGTAAGTATAA
Organism: Sphingobacterium sp. UBA865; assembly: GCF_002295765.1. Classification (NCBI taxonomy): domain Bacteria; kingdom Pseudomonadati; phylum Bacteroidota; class Sphingobacteriia; order Sphingobacteriales; family Sphingobacteriaceae; genus Sphingobacterium; species Sphingobacterium sp. UBA865. The sequence goes on from NZ_DBGB01000031.1 coordinate 69,435, forward strand.
GTAAAACGTAAAAATTATAAGTATATGTGCGAAGCACCTAATACATCAATTACAAAGTTACAGGATAATACAGTAAAGAGCAAGGATTAAAGAATAAGGATTGAGAATAAAACCCAATAAGCAGATCTAAAAACCAAGACGTTTTGTTAAGGAATCATTCACATGGTGGAAAACTTGTTTCGGTTTTAATGCCCGCCAAGGTAGCTCATTCAATGCGCCACCGAAATTAATGTAATAATCTATATTCTGTTGCTGGAACTCTTCGATCACATGTTCACGGAAACCGACGCCAGCAATCCAGCCATCATCGATATCCTGAAACCATTCCTCATAGTAAGAGTCGTCTGAAGCATGAAAATTCAGTACATTCTCCCCGATTAGAATAAAATACTTGATGCCTTGACTGATCAATACATCGATAATTTCTCGCTTGAGCAACATAATATCATTGTAGATCGCATCATTCCATTCACCAATCAGCTCGATAATACAGTATTGTTTTTCATAGTCCACAAATAGTATTTTTAGATATAAGGTAAGCGAACCGAATTCGTCCCATTGTGGGTGCAAAAGAAAATTATAGATCTGCTTGTCAAAATCGAATTCGCTATAGATTGTACCATAAAATGGGGATTGTTCATCTTCAGCGGCAATGTAATAGTCCCGCCAGTTGTAATAAGGTTCGATTTCGTGCATAAAGTGGAATCTTTTTCAATTCAAACTAAGATAAATTTACGCGCATTTGCAAGTTAAATTATAGACATCATCTTCATCTGTTGAAATTAAATGTTCGGTGCCCTTATCGGCTGTTCTGTTGTTATTTTTTAATTTTTTACAAAGACTTCTAGCCATGGAAGACGCTGTTTCCGCCTGAAAACAAGGAAGGGAACTTTTTATTTTTAATGTAAAAATATGGGTTCAGGTGCTCGTTTAACCGAATAAACTTGCTATTTTTGATGAAGTAATTAATTGTTGAATAGTTTGTCTCATCTTCGATAATTCATGAAGATTTCCCATGCAGAAAGTATTAAACGAAATATTTTTGTAGCCGCTACATATGCTGCAGTATTGCTTCTTGGCTTGCTGTTGGGGCAAAATTATGCCGAGGAGCAGGGAAGCAACCAAAAAACAACCTTTTCGAGTCTACGCTCGAATGGCAACTCGGACAAATTACAATATCTCATTCAATTAATTGCTGAGAATTACGTTGATAATGTCAGTATAGATACCGTTCAAGACGAAGCCATTGAACATGTCGTATCCCGTTTAGATCCTTTCTCCACCTTTTTAAGGCCGAATCAAGTGCTTGCAAAGCAGGAAACGCTTGAAGGAACATTTGATGGTATCGGTGTGGAGTATTTCCGTCTGAAAGATACGCTACTTGTTGTTGGAATGGTTGCTGCTGGTCCCGCTGAAAAAGCAGGTATGCGTATCGGCGACCGCATTTTAAAGATCGGGAATAAGGATCTTGTCGGAAGAAAGGTAACCGATTCCGAAATTGAAAGGTTAATCCGTGGAAAGAAAGGAACAGCTGTATTGATTGCTATTCAACGTAATGGAGTGGTAATGGCCAATCCAATAAAAGTCATTCGCGATCAGGTAAATGTTTCCAGCTTAGATGCATCCTATATGATCGCTCCGAAAACAGCTTATGTGAAAATTCGGAGATTTGGGCATAAGACAGCAGACGAATTCAGACAGTCGCTCATAGATTTACGGAAAAGTGGGGCGCAGGATCTTATTTTGGATCTGCGTAACAATGGTGGTGGATTTGTCCATACGGCGATTGATCTGGCGGGGCAATTTTTTAAAGAAAAAAGATTGTTGATGTATACCGAGGGTGCCAATGAGCTGCGCCAGGATTTCTATTCGGAGAAAGCTGGCGATTTTGGTGATGGCCGTGTCATTGTGCTAATCAATGAAAGTACGGCATCAGCAAGCGAAATCTTGAGCGGTGCTCTTCAGGATCTGGATCGGGCAACGATTGTCGGCCGCAGGTCCTATGGTAAAGGCTTAGTACAAGAACAATTTGACTTTTCGGATGGCTCTGCAATCAATCTGACTGTAGCTCGCTACTATACCCCTCTTGGAAGATGCATTCAGCGAAAATACACACGCGCCAATTTTGATGCTGCGAAATACATGACAGGCTTCGATTTATGGACGATGGACACTGAATTCAGCCAAAAAGAAATGTTTACCACCAGCAAAGGGAAACTTGTTTTTGGTGGTGGTGGTATTCTTCCGGATGTTACTATTCCGATTGACACCAACGAAACCAGTGCCAAATACCGCGAGATATTTCATTCCAATGCGATCGAAGAATTTGTTTATGATCGCTTCACGAAACATTTGCCCGCATATTCTATCGAGAATTTTATTAGCGGTTACCACTTACCGACAACAGAATTTGATCTATTTATTTCATATCTCAACAGTCAGAAGCGGATTTCGGTCACCGCCAAAGAAGCAAAAAACTTACATGATTTGATTCAATCCGATATCGAGGCCTTGGTCGGTCGCTATTATTTTGGTCGTGAAGCATATTACAAAATCAAAAACCGAAGGGATAAATTTATTGAAATAGGTCTTAAAACATTGGGTTATCAGATGCCTAAGGTTTAAGCCTAAGATCAGACCACACGGGGTAATGATCCGATAATTTCTGTTTGACAATCTGATAATTCATTACCTGAAATTTCTGGCTAGCAAAAATATAGTCGATCTGAAAGATCGGAAGCAGGGCATGATGGGTTACTCCCCAGCCATTACCTTTCTCCTTAAATGCATTATACAGCCTGTCTCCAATTAGATTGACCGAGTAGCTCATTGGCGTATCGTTGAAATCACCTACGGCAATATAAGGATATTGACATTCATTCATGTGCTTCTTTAACGAATGCGCCTGTTCGCTGCGTAGCTCGAAGGCATTCTTAAGTTTGCGGCTCAATTTACGGGTCCTCGAATTATCCGATTCATTATTATTGGACAGGTTTTGGATAAATTCCTTGTCTTCATTTTGCAGCGCAAAAGAACGTAGATGTATATTGTAGATGCGGATCAGGGTGTCCTGTTTTTTGATATCAACATAACTAATCCGGTTGATTCCGTAATCGTTGTCTCTGATGGTTCCTGAATCATAGATCGGGAAACGCGAAAGAACAGCCATTCCATACGCCTCATAATCGTTTTTAGAGCTCGGTTCAAAGAAAAAATAGTCATATCCCAATTTATCTTTGAATTCCTCAGAGAAAACATGTTTTCCCTTAATCTTGCTAATATATTCCTGAAAGCAGATCACATCAGGAGAGATGCTGTCAATAATGCGGACAACGTCGGCTTTAAAGTTCTTTTTCTCATCGTTTACCTTCTTGAACAGATGAGCATTGAAAGTCATGATGCGAAGCGTACGTACCTCCGATGATACAGGGGCATTCTCTTTGCGAATATTCCAATGCTTAGTTAAAAAAGGCCATCCAATGAGGATTGTAACGAGTGAATAAAGTGCAATTTTTCGTTTGCGGAGTAGCCAGTAAAAGATAAATCCAATATTGATAAGGAGAATTGGAAGGTAGCCCAGGCCCATAAATGCAATTGGCCAAAAGGATTTGGGATTAATGAAGGTAGCCGAATAGCTCATAAGCAATGCAACGATCGCAAGCATATTTGCCAGGAACATTGTTTTACTTATAAAGCCCAGTTTTCTTCTTAAAAATGTCCTTTTATCCATCAACCTTGTCACCACTATTGCTTGCCCTAAAGAGCGTTTCTTTTTCATGGTTCGTTAGACTGTCGTAGCCAGAAACAGAAATTTTATCTAAGATAGCATCGATTTCGTCCTGATTGGGTAAGTCATAACGATGTTTCCGATTTGTCGGAATATTGTTACCTACAACGACTTTCATTTTTGCAGGCTTCTGTTGTTTTTTCTGAAAAATCGTAGACCAGTCCATTCCCGATTTTAGCGCATAAGTGAATCCCATTCCAAAAAGTATAACTGCAAAATACGAAATGGCAGCAGGTCGATTGGTCATCGTAAGGGTAAGGAATTCCAATCCAAAATAAATAATAGCCACTAATTTTAGCTTAACAGTACCAATAAGGAGAAAGCGTAATTCGTACTTGGGAACCAAAGTCACAATCGCGGCTAATACCGCTGCCAGGGGAAGAGAACCTCCCATAAGCTGTAAGTTACTTGGCATGGGAATAAGTGACCCAAAGCCCATATAGAGCACGCTGCCGAGCAGCCATGAGGCGATATAGACAAATAGAAATTGCCGTTTGTTTAAGAAGGTAAAGAAGATCTGACCGACCCAATAGAGCCAGAGACTATCAAAAAGTATGGTCCAGAGCTTGACGTAAACGAAATTCGATGTAACCAATGACCAGGGTTGTGCAATAAAGCTTGAGAAATTACTCGGTAAACTTAATAGACGCACCGTAGGTTCCAAAAAGCTTTGTGGTACAATTTTTAATTCGAAGAGCAGGTCTAAAAAATAAATGAGGACAAATAAACAGACCTGAATACTGATCACCAAAGGTACGGGCGAGCCAGTTTTATAGGTTTGTCTCCAAAAATCTTTTAAACCGATGTTATTCATTGCGCACGATATTAATAAATTCCTTTTCTAATCTTCCACAGTTTAAGCAGTAGATAGCCAAATAGTGCACCACCGACATGAGCCAGGTGAGCCACAGAATCCCCTGGTCTAGACAAACTCATATAAATTTCGATGAGAATGAATCCACCGATCATATACTTTGCTTTGACTGGTACAGGAATAAACAAAAATTGAAGCGGTATGTTTGGAAAAAGGTAGGCAAATGCTAATAGAACACCATAAATGGCTCCTGAGGCCCCCAACATCGGAATGAGGTAGGTTAGTGCTTCATTATTTCCGGTATTGGCCATGGCAATAAGTTCGTTTCCGCTTATGCCGTGAAGTGGAGCGAAAGAACCTGTCGCATTATAGAGTTGTATACCATTTACAGCTGTATAAAGAAACCAGGCACCGATTCCCGAAACCAGGTAGAAATTTAAAAAACGTTTTGAACCAAGGACCTGCTCAATCATAGGACCGAACATGACCAGGGAAAACATATTGAAGAAGATATGGCTAATATTGTTCTTGTCGTGCATAAACATATGCGTGATCACCTGCCAAATTTTAAAATAAGGGGAGTCCGGATAATAGACCGCAAGATAATCATATGCTACAGGTACAAGTTGTGATCCAATATAAAATATGATATTGATGATCAATAAATTCTTGATAACAGGTGTCAGTTGTGGAAACATATATTTTATCTTCTAATTTTTGCCAAATTTTTCCGCTAATTCTTGCAATGTAAATGTTACAATCACAGGGTTGCCATAGATGGAGATATTGGGTGAGTGACAGGCAAATAGTCTGTCCACAAGCTCTGCCATTGCTGTATTGTCCAACGCGGTACCAGGTTTAATGGCCGCATTACGGGCAAGGCTTTTTGCAAGATTTTCGCGCTTAGCGAGCTTATACTCAGATTGATTGTTTTTGTAATCCTCCAATATTTTCTCAATCATCTTTATTTCGTCGAATCCTGTCCCTAAGTCTGCAGGAATTCCGTCAATAATATAGGAATTTTTTCCAAATTCACGAATTTGAAAGCCTAAGCCATTGATGTCCTCCAAAAGGTCTTTCATTAATTCATTATCTGCAGCATTTAGGTCCAAAGTCTGTGGAAACAAACTTTGCTGACTCAGCCCTTTATGTTGGTCCAGTTGCGCAAGAAATTGCTCAAAGAGAATACGTTCATGTGCAGCCTGTTGATCAATTAGAATAAATCCAGAGTGAATCTGAGAGACAATATATTTATTATGGAGCTGAAAAAAGAGCTTTGAGGATGACTTATCTTCGACCTGAATGACCTGTGAGCTATCCGTATGCAATTCCGGCTCCGCATGCAATGGCAGCTGAACAGATTCCTCCTCTTCGACGATTTGGTACAGGGAATCCCAATTGCTAGGTATGCCACCTGTTTTCTTGTTAAGTCCTTCAGCGTAGCTTTCTGAACGGGTGTAGCTCGAATTGGATTTCGATTTGTCTGTATCAAATGGATTGAAGTCTGGATTAAAAGTTACCGTTGGAACGATGATTTCATCTAATGCCTTTTTTGTAATAAGATTGGTGAAGCTTGTTTCCTGTTCAAAATCCAAAGATGGCATGATATTGTACCGTCCCAACGATCTTTTTACGGCTGAACGGATAATGGCGTAAATAGCCTTATCGTCTTCATACTTAATTTCGGTCTTGGTAGGGTGTACGTTGATATCGATGCGTGCAGGATCTATGTCGATAAATAATACATAGAAAGGGAATGTTTCGGCCTGTAAAATATCTTCATAAGCATTCATGACTGCATGGTGCAGGTATGGATCACGTACAAAGCGTTTGTTGACAAAGAAAAACTGTTCACCACGTGTTTTTTTTGCAAATTCAGGTTTCCCAACAAAACCTTCTACCTTGATGATGGACGTATCTTCTTCCACAGGGACAAGTCGCTGATTGTAATTGTTGCCAAAAATATGGACAATACGTTGTTTCAGCGTCTCAGCCGGCAAATGGTAGATCTCATTTCCGTCGCTATGTAAGGTTAGGAAAATCTGTGGATTTGATAAAGCAATACGTTGAAATTCATCAATGATATGACGCATTTCTACCGAGTTGCTCTTTAGGAAGTTTCTCCGTGCAGGAATATTGTAAAAAAGATTTTTAACTAAAATATTTGTCCCGGCAGCAACAGCTTCCGGGTATTGGTTGACAACTTTTGATCCCTCTATCTCAACAACTGTACCCAGTTCATCTTCAATGCGGCGTGTTTTGAGCTCTACCTGTGCAATCGCAGCAATGGATGCCATTGCTTCACCACGGAAACCCATCGTACGGATAGCGAATAAGTCTTCAGCCTTACGAATTTTCGATGTTGCGTGACGTTCAAAACAAAGACGAGCATCAGTTACGCTCATGCCACAGCCATTGTCAATGACCTGGATCAATGACTTGCCTGCATCTTTAACAATAAGTTTTATTTTGTCAGCTCCAGCATCAATAGCATTCTCAATCAATTCTTTAATGGCAGACGCTGGTCGCTGCACCACTTCTCCCGCCGCAATCTGATTAGCAACATTATCTGGAAGTAATTGAATAATATCCGACATATAATACAAAGTTAAGAAATATCCATATTTACAGCGTATAAACACTGATGAAAATCAACTGGACATTCCGTATGTTCTTTAAAAGCAAAAACCTTTAATGTGTTCATTTATACAAATGAAATGGATGGCATTGATAAATAGTTGCGCCCTATTCCTCGGCCGTCAAAGTCAGTGTGCGATATCTATTGCCCCATGTAAGACAAAGCTCAAGGAGTTGGAAAACATTCCTGCGCAATAACCGAGCCATCCCGAGCAAACAGCAGTCACGAAATATAATACTTCGCGGCTGCCGTTTCAAAGGCATTACATTTCCAATTTTAAGAAACGTGCTGTTTCGCTTTTATTATTTTTAATTAAGTTTTCAGGTGTTCCTTCAAATAGAACCTGCCCGCCGTCTTTGCCACCCTCGGGACCGATATCAATGACCCAATCGGCCGATTTAACGACATCAAGGTTATGCTCAATAATCAAAATGGTATTCCCGCGCTCGACCAGACGATTGATAACGCCCATAAGGACATTGACATCTTCAAAGTGAAGACCTGTTGTCGGTTCATCAAGGATATAGAATGTATTTCCAGTGTCTTTTTTAGAAAGTTCAGTAGCCAATTTTACCCGTTGTGCCTCACCCCCCGATAAGGTTGTGGAGGACTGTCCTAAGGTGATATAACCCAAACCTACATCCTGCAGTGTTTTGATCTTTCGGTAAATACTCGGTACATTTTCGAAGAAATCCACAGCATCGTTGATGCTCATATCAAGTACATCGGAAATGGATTTTCCTTTGTAGCGTACCTCTAAAGTTTCTCGGTTGTAGCGTTTTCCGTGACATGTTTCACAAGGAACCTGTACATCGGGAAGGAAATTCATTTCGATGACTTTCAGCCCGGCTCCCTGACAGGTTTCACAACGACCACCTTTGACGTTAAAGGAAAATCTTCCTGGTTTATAGCCTCTGATCTTAGCTTCTGGAAGTTGAACAAACAAAGTTCTGATATCCGAAAATACACCGGTATAGGTCGAAGGGTTGGACCGTGGTGTACGGCCGATAGGACTTTGGTCGATCTCGATGACTTTGTCAATATGTTCTAACCCTTCAATTTTTTTGAAAGGAAGTGGAATTGCTTTGGCTCTGAAAAAATGTTTATTCAAAATCGGGTATAAAGTACCTGTGATTAGGCTTGATTTACCCGAACCTGAAACACCCGATACAACAATGAGTTTTCCTAATGGAAAAGAGACAGACAGATTTTTTAAGTTATGTCCGGTTGCTCCATGTAATGACAATGTTTTTCCATTGCCCTCACGGCGTTTCTCGGGAATCTTAACCTCTTTTGTCCCGTTGAGGTAAGCTGCTGTTAAAGAGTTCGATTTTAGGATTTCTGTTGGTGTACCTTCGGCAACCACAGTCCCACCATGAACGCCTGCAGCAGGTCCCATGTCGATAACATGGTCGGCATGTAGGATCATGTCTTTGTCATGTTCCACAACAAGGACCGAATTGCCAATATCGCGTAGGTTTTTAAGCGCATTGATCAAACGTTCGTTATCCCGCTGATGGAGCCCAATACTCGGTTCATCCAGAATATAAAGTACATTCACCAGTTGGGAACCAATCTGTGTGGCCAAACGGATCCGCTGTGCTTCACCACCCGAAAGTGTTTTAGCTGTACGGTCCAAGGTCAAGTAATTTAGGCCGACATCCAGCAGGAAGCCTAAACGTGCGCGGATTTCCTTTAATATCTCCGTTGCAATAATGAGCTGGCGTTCATCAAGTTTGCTTTCTACCTGATCAAACCATTCTTTGATGGATGTAATGTCCATCGTTGAGAGCTCATGGATGTTTTTATCCGCAATTTTAAAATGTAACGATTCTTTTTTCAGACGAGCTCCCGCACAGGTTGGACAGGTCACTTTCGTTCTGAAGTCATCTAAAGAAGGTGCCTCATCCGATGATTTTCCCGAAAACTCTTCCAGCATCTTAAAGATTCCTTCAAATTCAACACGATATTCACGTGTGCCATAACTTCCATAAGATACCGTGACAACGATAGGCTCTTCCTTATTGCCAAATAAAAGCTGGTCAATCTGTTCTTCAGTTAGTTTTTCAAGCGGTGTTGTAATGGTAAAATCTAATTTTTTTGCGACAGCTTTCAAGACTTCCGAAGTCCAATTTTCCCGGGTAGGTCCCAAAGGGGCCAAACCACCTTTTTGAATACTTAGTTTTTTATCCGGGATAACGGCATTCTTATCAATTTCAAAAATATAGCCCAAACCATCACATGTCGGACACGCACCGTATGGGGAATTGAATGAGAAGGTATTTGGCTGTGGCTCATCATAAGAGATCCCCGATTCGGCATCCATGAGATAACGGCTATAGAATTGCTCCTGATTATCTTTCGTGGAGACCTTGATGATACCTTTCGCTGTTTTCATCGCCTGCATCACGGAAGTTTGTAAGCGCTTTTTATCTTCACGCTCTACTTTCAGACGATCTACGACGATTTCAATATCGTGTATTTTGTAGCGGTCGACCTGCATTTTTGGAACAAGGTCCAATATTTCTCCATCCACACGTACCTTCACATAACCTTGCTTACGGATTTGTTCAAACAACTCCCGGTAGTGGCCTTTACGCCCTTTAACCACTGGTGCCAGGATGTTCAGTGCCTGTCCTTCAAACTCAGTCAAAATCCGTTCGATAACCTGATCGTCCGACATACGCTCCATTTTCTTCCCAGTCACATAGGAGAAAGCTTCTCCTGCTCGGGCAAATAGTAGACGCATAAAGTCATACACCTCAGTAATGGTTCCAACAGTGGACCTCGGGTTTTTGCTGGTGGTTTTCTGTTCAATGGAGATCACTGGACTTAAGCCCGATATCTTGTCCACATCCGGACGTTCCATGCCGCCCAAAAACTGACGGCTGTAGGCACTGAATGTCTCCATATACCGACGTTGTCCTTCGGCATAAATGGTGTCAAAAGCCAAGGAAGACTTTCCGCTGCCACTTAAACCTGTGATAACAACCAATTCATTTCTCGGAAAAGAAACATCTATATTTTTTAGATTATGCGCACGCGCTCCAAATACCTGAACTTCACTTTGTTCGCCCAAATCTGGGCTTCTTTTTACTGCCATGAAAACTCCTTAAGGTCCCGTGTTAGGGATTAAATGCAAAACATGCAAAATTACAGATTTTAAAGGAATTATGCGAGCATTTCTGACTTTTGGAACAAAATGTGATATACAAGTGATTTAAAAAAATAATGTACCTTGCACAGTAAATCTAAATTTATGCGAAAATACGACGTCAGCAAACAAGAGAAACAATCGATCGACGATATTGTCCAATTTTGGAAGAAAGAGAACTTATTAGATGAGCAAAAAGCGAACGAGCTGATGGATAGTTTAGACGTGAAAAGTTTTGATTGGGGACAACTGGCTAGATATGCCTTTTGGATTGCCTTGGCATCTCTGGTCTTCGCTGTCTTTTCGTTGTTTACAGATGCATCATTCTTGGCCTTTGTGGATACACTCTACGAAGCACCTAATATCCTATTTTGCTTCTTTTTCGCTGCCGTGGCTGTATTATTCTATACGCTGGGTTTTCGGTATAAGAAACGCTATCCTTATAAAAATCTATCCACGGAAACCATGATGCTGATTGGAGTTTTCGGAACTGCGGCCTGTATCGGGTTTATGGGTAAAGTATTGGACAAAGATACGATGCACTATTCGCTGTTATTTTTACTCTCCGTGGCGATTTATGGCTTTCTTGCCGTCAAGCTCGAGAGTAAGCTGATTTGGACGTTTATGCTTTTGGCCTTGGGCGTATGGTTTGCGACCGAGACCGCCTACCATAGCAATTGGGGCTTTAAGTTTTGGGGAATGAATTACCCACTTCGTTTTACCATCTTCGGAGCGCTGCTCACCGCTTTGGCCGTTTGGGTTCAACCGCGGTTCGAACGCCTGCAAATCTTTCAGCCTATCAGTTATATTGTAGGGTTGATCTACCTGATGGTCTCCTTGTGGACCCTTTCTATTTTTGGAAATTATGCTGATTTCTATGAATGGACGACTGTACGTCAATACCATATGTTCTACTGGGGTATTTTATCCACTGCCGTGTCGGTATTCCTGGTTGTCTACGGCTTAAAAGCGAAAGATAACGTCAGCAGAGAAGTAGGCTTTGTATTTTTAGTGCTCAATATCTATACCCGCTATGTCGAGTATCTCTGGGATAATATCAATAGAGCAGTGTTCTTTTTAATTTTGGCCGTGTCCTTTTGGTTTGTCGGCCGTTGGGCAGAGAAATTATGGAACAAACGGAAGGAAGAGATTGCTGGATAACTCTTAAAATTGAATCGTAAATCCGACACCTCTATTCGAACTGATGCTCAGATTAGGATCCAGGCTTAAATATTTGCGGATCCGGGTAATAAAGACATCCATGCTCCTTCCTGTGAAGAAATCTGCATTTCCCCATACTTTTTCAAGGATTTCTTCACGCGTGACAAGCTGATCATTGTGTTGCCATAGAAAGAGGAGAAGTTGGGCTTCACGTTCAGTGAGCTTATATTGTTTCGAAGCATGGCTTAATAATAATTGTTCAGGATGGAATAGATAGCTCCCGATGGCGATCGATTTTGGAGTACTATTTTTCTGATTCCGCTTTAATATATTTTGTATGCGAAGCAATAGTTCCTCGGGATCACAAGGTTTAGTGACATAATCATCGGCACCGATTTTTAGTCCCGTGAGCTTATCTATTTTTTGCTCTTTGGCTGTTAAAAAGATAAAGGGTAAAGTAGGGTATAGTGCATTGATTTCTTTGGCGAGGCTAAAACCACTGATTTGAGGAAGCATAACATCCAGTATAACCAGATCGTAATCGGCTAGCTGCTGGAAATTTTCCGTAAGATCATTGGGCTGTGCTATCCAGTCTATGGCAAATGTGGATAGCTCAAGGTATTGCTTAAGCATAAAACCAAAATCGGGATCGTCTTCAACGAGTAATATTTTATTCATTTTTGTTTTCAGTAGTTGAGTTAATATAAATACTTTAGTCTATGGCCGTCTATTGTCTTTTCACAGCTTATCCTTGTTTTTGGTCATATTTCCGATGATGGGACAAGCGCATGCGGTAGCTGGATTTTAAACGTAGTCCCGACATTGGGTTCGCTGGTTACAGTAAGCTGTCCGTGATAACGATCGACGATTTTTTTTACAAGGAAAAGACCTATTCCCAGGCCTTTGGTGTCGTGAATATTGTCTTTTTGGATGCGGTAAAACTTGTCGAAAATATAGGGTAGCTCGGACTCCTCCATGCCGTAACCGTTATCCTGTATATAAACCGAGAGTTTGCCTTTCTGATCCTCAAAAGAGATATTAATCCAAGTTGCACCATATTTTACGGCATTGTTCATCAGGTTCTGAAATAGTGTTGTCGCATCATTTGGGCTCAGGCATAGTTTGCCGTCAGGCAAGAGACTTAATTGGAATGCAATAGCGCAGTTGGTCAGTTGAAAATCGTCGAAAATAGCTTGTAGTTCTGTGCTTTTAACAGGAGGCTGATCAATAGTTTGAAGATTTTCGTTAAGTGGATCAAGGGTTTGTTCCAAGCGATTTACTTGTCGTTCAATGACGGTTATAATGCTTTCGCCTGTTGATTTCCGAAGTGTTTTAGCAGCAATTTTCAGGGTTGCAATAGGTGTTTTGAGTTCATGTGAAATATTGTCGACGACATCGTGCAGTACGGTGATCTGTTTCTGCTGTTTTCGGAGATTCTGAATGGTTCTATAAAAAAGCCAAAGAAAAGCGGCTAGAATAAATAAGGTGCTCAATAGGAGCGAAGTAAGTTCTTTGAACAATATCCAGTTGAGATTCGTCACCTCAAAGGATGTCTTCCTATGTACAAGAAAGGTATATAAGACCTCTTTGCTCTGGATGCTGTTTTCGATTTTCTGTGTTTCTGTTTTTTCTGTTATCCACTCGCTTGAGGAAAGTTCAACGGGCCGCCGAAAAGCTCCAGACGTTGTGTAGATGGTAATGGGACCCGCTGCGATCTGTTTTTCTAAGCTCTTGAAATAGATGCCCAAAATTTCTTTTTTCAGAATGACATCCATTCCAAGTGGCTGAAATAGACTGTCGACATATTGCGTTAGCCTCTGGGATGTTTTATGGGCGTTTGCATGGTATAACTCCTTTAATTTTTCGGCCGTTATCTCATGTTTAACCAATTTGATGTAGTAATCTCTAGCAATGTCTTTGCTCATTAAATCATCATCAAAAAGCTTGTCATTGTCATGAAGCTTACTTAGCTTACTTTTTACAGTGGCAAAAATATCACGCTGTTTGAGCTGATAGGTATTGTACAATTGATATCCCTGTATGCCAATAAGTACGGCAAAAAATAACGTGAATAGGACGATATAACTTTTGGGTTTCAATTCCATACACAAATATAACTGCTGAGGGCTAAGATAATGTACCTTAACCCAGTATTAACCCTTTATTAACCATTATTTGCCGTCACTATAGACACTTTTGAAGCATAGCATATCAGTATGAAATGGCCGCGATTGTCAAATAGAATAATGCGGATAAGCTATACTAGAATTAAAAGACTAATTATTTGTACATGAAATTGATCCTATTTTTTCTGGCTTTCCCCTTGTTGCTTTCGGCACAGACCAAACAAATCGGGGGGCAAGTACAGGATGCAAACAAAATTGTGCTGGCGGGAGCGACCGTTATGCTATTGGATAGCAACTATCAGGAGATCCGGGAAGTAAAGACGGACCATTTTGGAAAATTTATACTTATGCTGGATCATCCTAGTGGATACTATCTACGGACAAGCTATCTGAACTTCAAGTCTCAGGAACTTTTTTTTCGCAGCGATACCATTTCACGCCCTTTGTTACTTGAACTTATTCCCGAAGCAAAGGTACTTGAAGAAGCGCAGGTCGTGGGTCGAGCTCCCCGATTGATCCGTAAGTTGGATCGCTTAGAGTTCAACGTTCAGAATTCCAATCTTTCAGCATTGAATAGCTGGGATATTTTGAAGCGTACGCCCTTAGTGATGGTGAATGGTGCGGATTTAATGGTCCGTGGAAACAAAAATATTGTTGTCCTCATTAATGACCGAAAAGTGATGCTCACGAGAGACGAACTGAAAGCCTATCTGGAGAATACAGCAGGTAGCGACGTGCAATCGATAGAGGTTATTACCAATCCACCTGCAAAATATGAAGCTGAGGGAAGTACGATTATCAATATTAAACTTTCCAAATCCAACCTATATGGCTATAGAGGCACGGTGGTTGCATTGGCCGAAAAAAGCAGTACCTGGAAGCAACTGTTTGGACTAACCCAGTATTATAAAAATGAAAAATTCAATCTTCGAGGTACGTATAATTTCGGACGAGGGACTTACGCACGCTATGAAACGAATTATGTTTATTATCCAAATGAGCAAACCTCATGGGAAGGTGTCATGGATCGATTTGATACCAATAACAGTCAGAACAGCTATGTGTTTTCGATAGACTATACACCCGATACAACCTGGACGGTTAATGCTGGACTAAATGGATATTATGGACCGAAAACCTATGGGATTTATGAAGTGCCAACCGTTATATACGATAAAAATCATGTACAGGAGTCCAGTTATTTTACCACCAATGATCATCAACGATCGACAAAAACGAATAACCTCTACCTTCAGGTAACAAAGAAGCTTAATTCCAGGTGGAGCATAAATTGGTCATCCTACTTCACTGACAATCATTCGACAAATGATCAAGACGTGCTGACGGCACTGCGATTTAAGGGGGAGGAACCCACATATACCCGATTTATCAGTAATAATGGAAATAAAAATCGGCTTTTTTCTTCCCAGATAGATTTCACCGGAAAAATAAAGAAGCTGGGGCTGGAGTTTGGTGGAAAATTTAGCGATGTGAAAACGACGAGTACCCTTGCTTTCTTTGATGATGAATCAGGAGAGCTCGAGCAAAGGCCTGATAAGAGTAGTGTGTTTGATTACAAAGAACGTAATGTGGCTTTGTATGGCTCATTGGACTATGCCTGGAAAAAATGGAGCTGGAAAGCAGGTCTAAGGGGAGAATATACCGATTTGGAAGGTATTGTATCCGAACCAGCTGATATCAATAAGCGTGATTATTTTGTGCTCTTTCCGACATTTTACATGCAATATGCCTTGACTGACGATCAGCAGTTTGGTTTTTCCTATGGAAAGCGTATTAGTCGCCCAGCATACTCCTGGCTTAATCCGGCTAAGTCCTACTATAATCGCTTTTCCTATTTTCAGGGAGATCCACGTTTAAGGGCGACGATCGTTCATAACCTGAATCTGACCTGGACAAAAAACAACTGGAATATCGATTTATTCTACCGATTTGAGAAGTGGCCGAATATGGAAATTTCCCGCCAAGATAACAACAATCACCAACTTATTTTCCAATATACCAATATCAAGAAAGGACAAGGGGCAGGGATAGACTTAGGAAAGAGTTTTCAGCTGACCGGGCGCTGGGGATTGAATCTGCAGCTAGAGGGGATGTATAACCAGAATTACTTTATGGGTACTGATGACGTATTGCACAAGAATGATGTGTATATCGGCAACGGAAACGTAAGCACCAACTATGTGCTGAATAAGGATGCCGGTTGGAACCTTGAACTGGTTAATACATTTACATCGCCCACGATACAGGGGCCATTTCATATTACAGGGTATTCAAGTACCTATGTGATGACAAATCGAAAATTCTTTAAAAAGAAATTTGAAGTGAATCTCTCATTTATGGACATTTTCAAAACAGAAAAAATGACGATATCATCCAAATATGGTGACCAAAACAACTTTTATAAAGATTACCGCGATACTAGAAAGGTGAATCTGACGCTGCGGTATCATTTTGGAAACCAGAAGGTCAAGAGCAGCAATCAGCCAACAAGAACAGAAGAGCAGAATCGCTTGTAATTCGGTTAATTTTGGCAAAGTCAAATCCTGCTGGAGATTCTATTTCCTTGGTTATATTCTCCATACGCCTGTAAAAGAGAATAAATACCGCATGGATCAAAAACAATAATCCTCCACATGCGATGTGGAGGATTATCAGATGCAAGGAAAGTATTTCTTAGTTTATTTTCAGTGAATACGTGATATTAATACCGCCAGCGGCAAGCATATCGTGTACCGAACAATATTTTTTAACAGCTAATTCAGCTGCTTTGGCTGCTTTTACTTCATCAATTTCACCTTTTAGGAAAAAATTGATGTGAATATCTGTAAAGACCTGTGGAATTTCTTCGCGTCGTTTTCCTTCCACCTCAACCTGGATATCGTCAATTTGCTGGCGTTGTTTTACCAGTATACTATGGAGGTCAAAGACGCTACAAGAACCCAGTGCCATTAAAACCAATTCCATTGGACGAACACCTTTTCCTTCGCCGCCGATAGCTTCTGAACCATCGATGTTGACTTTCACGGGGGATAATTCACTGCTGGCTTCGAAATGCACAGCTTGGTTGACACGGTTTAATTTGATTTTCATCTTATTCTATTTTATTCTTTTTTGCTCGTTTAGGCTGTGGAACGTGAAACGAGTTTTTTTCTGTTCAATCTATACTAAACAAACTTAGATAAATTACCTTTTATATGCAATATAATTGCGTAGTATATAAAAGTAATTTATCGATCTCTCCTCTGCCTATTGAGGAACTTATTTATAGAGGAAATATACAAAAAAGGCAGACGATTATT
This sequence comes from Sphingobacterium sp. UBA865, assembly GCF_002295765.1. Classification (NCBI taxonomy): domain Bacteria; kingdom Pseudomonadati; phylum Bacteroidota; class Sphingobacteriia; order Sphingobacteriales; family Sphingobacteriaceae; genus Sphingobacterium; species Sphingobacterium sp. UBA865. The sequence continues at coordinate 86,435 of NZ_DBGB01000031.1, forward strand.
CGTCTGCCTTTTGTCAGTATGTAGATCACTCTTTATTTTGTGACGGTATCGGGTAGTTTGACACCGCGATATTTCGCTACATCAACCTGTGGAATCTTTGAGCCATATTTAGAATTGATGGCGCTGATAAAGATGTTCGCCATTAGGGCGTTTCCAATTGGTGTTAAGTGAATACCATCTAAAGAGAATGCATTTCCGGTAATGTATTTTGCACTCACCGCTAGTCCGTTGATACGAACACCTCCTTTTACATTATTCAAGAATTCATGCACATCAGCTAAAGCTAGACCTTTTGAATTTGCAGCAGCTTTGATGGCTGCATTATACTCGTTGATGCGTTGTACGACCGTTGCTGTTTCGCTTACATCAAGCACGTATTTGTCTTCCACGGGGTTCAGTGGGTGTAAGCCGTACGGAATTTGTGCCGCATTTGGTTTCCCCAATAATCCTGTTGAAGAGAAAGGGAGCACAAAATAATCTTGATCAGTAGCTGCACGAGGACCTGACTTTGTTGCAATGTAGATATTTGTTACCGGTGTCGGCGGATTTGTTGCATTCACAGCTGCCAATAAAGCAGCACGGGTTACCGTCGTAAAATAAGGTGTTGCTGTTACATCTGGAATTGTTGCTAGTACTCCTTTTTGTCCGCCAGCGGTTAATGTCGTCACATAGTTGCCCAATAATGATGTGAATAGCGCAGTGGAGGTTAATGTTGATGTAGGTCCATCTTCTACGCCACCATTTGTAGCCCAGCCTAATGCATCGTTGTTACCTAGGGCGAAACTAAAAAATGTGTGATTTTGCGCTGTGGAATAAGCAAAATACGTTTTCATTGCATCAGCATCAGGCAGCAAGCGTTCGAAATACATATTTCCAGCCTGTGATCCTATTCCAGCTACAAAAGCCATATCCATACGCATGCCCGGTACACCAAGGTTGTTGATCGGATCGGTATATTTTGTCAATAATTTTGGTGAAGCTGAGCGGTAGGCCAATTTATCCGTTACCTGTGCCGTTACCGGCTGGCCATTGACGAGCGCTGTAAGTGTAATATAACCAGAACCATTGGCTTGATCTTCACTGAAAAACGGCGATTTGAATTCACCACCACCGACTTGCTTTAACTGTTCGGCAATTAAATTTGGATAGGCTACCTTTTGACCTTCCAGATACAGTCCACCATCCGCATACCCAGCAGTCAATGAATTTCCGATGGCAACATATTTTGAAAAATTAAGCGATCCAGCCGAAGGCGTATATTCGTCCAAGGTAGGTTTACATGAGGCGATCGCTAAAAGTGCTAACGCCGCAGCTATATAAAGTTTGTTTTTTTTCATCTTAGTCAAATTTGGCTGTTAATTACCATTTATAGCTTACACCAATACCGGGAGCAAAAATATTTGTCGCATAAGTACCCGAAAGATGACTCTCCACATTGGTTGATTGGCGAGCCACGATGCGCTGGTATGCAAAGGAACCTGTGACGTCAAATTTTGGTGATGGTTTTATTGTAAAACCTCCTGATATCAAATACCTGGTGTTATCTGGTGTCTCCGGATAAACATAAGCACTCTGCTGTACTGGAGTTGCGATCACACCGCCACCTATACGTAATTGCAAGCGGTCGGAAGCAATATATTCCAATCCTGCTTTGACGGATCCTGCTTTATCGTATTTTTTTGGAGAATGCGTATCTTGCAATACCGGCGTATTTTCTTTGTAATCGAAATCTAGCGCCTTATAGATGTCATAATTGATGATTGTTGCATCAAGAGCCATCTTCAATTTCTCCGAAATAGGGAAGGCAACGCCCGCGGCAAATGTGGATGGTAGCGGTAATTCAGCACTGAATTTGTTGCCCGCAGGGAAGTTGCTTGCTACCGATTCAGGCACGTCAAAATTTGCATCTCCATTTTTAAGTTTGGTGACGACTTTAGAGCGGTAACTTACCGATATAGCGAAGTCGTCTTCTAAGTTATAATGAATACCCACGTTATACCCCGTTCCAGTTCCGGTTCCTTTTAGGGTTGCCAGTCCGGCGTGACCGTCCGGATAGAATACCGGAACAGAATTTTCGAGGTCTACGGTACCAACGTTGTATACAAAACCACCCCCAACACTAAAATTTTCAGTCAGTTTGAAACTCAATGTGGGCTGAATATAGATTGCACGTAGCGAAAGGCTGACCAAACTGAATTTACCTACCCAATCTTTCCCCCAATCGACGGCCCCACCGTAAGGTGTGTATACTCCAATACCGGCTTTCCACCAGGAGTTTTTAGGGCCGAATGCAGCAAATAATGAAAAAGGAGTTGAAATCTGATTTCTAGTATGATAAACAACTGTACTGCCGACCTCTTGAAAGGCAGATTTGTACATCACGGCATTACCGGCAACTGAAATAGCGTTATGGTCCATTTTTGCTAAAGCACCCGGACTATAAAAAATGGAAGACTCATCTAAAAAGTAAGCAGAACCTGCTCCCCCCATTCCCACAGCTTTGGGACTTTGTAGATTCACTTGAGATCCTTGTGCAAACAGGAGTGACGGACTTGCACAAAGTATTGAAAATAGCAGTTTCTTCATACTAGTGTTTATTTTTGGTTAACATTCCTCTTTCAAATACAATGCTAACATAATAAATGTTTGACTAAAATTAATAAATGTTGTGTAATATTTTTTTTGCTCGTACCTTTAAGTGCAAGGATACTAAAAATTAAACGATCATATTATATGGCTACAATCACTTTTAAAGGCAATCCAGTAACCACGAAAGGCAGTTTACCACAGGTTGGCGAGCAAGCTCCTGATTTTAAATTAACTGCAGGCGATCTTTCCGATAAGTCTCTTACAGACTTCAAAGGAAAAAAAATTGTATTAAATATTTTTCCTAGTGTAGATACCGGAACTTGTGCCGCTTCCGTACGTGCATTTAATAAAGAGGCTTCTCAGTTGGATAACACTGTGGTGTTATGTATATCGAAAGATTTGCCTTTTGCACAAGGCCGCTTTTGTGCTGCAGAGGGGCTAAATAACGTAGTGACATTATCAGAGTATAAAGATTCAAACTTTTCAGATGCTTATCAATTGGCTATCGCTGATGGACCTTTGGCAGGTTTATTGAGCCGTGTTGTCATCACATTGGATGAAAATGGAAAAGTATTGTACGAAGAGCAAGTCGCAGAAATTGCTGATGAGCCAAACTATGCTGCAGCGATCGCATCGTTGAATTAAGTAGGATGAGAGTGAATAAAAAAAGCCTTTGCTTATGCAAAGGCTTTTTTAGTTAATGTATATTCGCTAACTATTACAAAGCGAACGTTTATTTCGTTTTCTCTAAAGCCTGCAAGATATCGTTGATGATATCTTGTTGATCTTCCAGACCCACAGACAGGCGGATACTGCCCGGTTTGATGCCCAGATTCAAACGTTCTTCTTCCGACAATTTTGAGTGTGTCGTTGAAGCTGGATGCGTTGCGATTGATCTTGAATCTCCTAAATTAGAGGTATATAAAATCATTTCCAAATGATCTACAAAGGCTTTTGCTCGCTCAAAACCACCTTTGACAACAAAGGTTACAATACCGCCACCAGCTTTCATTTGTTTCTTAGCCAGCTCATATTGTGGATGGCTTGGTAAAAATGGATATTTTACATCCTCAATTTCCGCATGATTTTCCAATGCCTCGGCCAAAGCCAATGCGTTAGAACAATGGCGATCCATACGGATGCCCAACGTGTCTAAACTTTTTGATATGATCCAGGCATTGAAAGGCGATAATGCGGGGCCTGTATGACGGATAAAGAACATCAATTTATCGATAAGCTCTTGTTTTCCGACAACAATACCGCCCAAAACACGACCCTGTCCATCCATATATTTGGTCGCCGAATGGATAACCAGGTCAAATCCATATTGAATCGGTTTCTGAAGATAAGGTGTGGCAAAGCAGTTGTCGATCGACAGAATGATATGAGGATATTTCTCCTTGAATTTACCCAACCATTCCAAATCAACCAATTCCAGACCTGGGTTGGATGGCGATTCTAAAAAGATGATTTTCGTATTCGGCTGAATTGCTTTTTCCCATTCTTCGGGATTAGCGGCGTCTACGTAAGTTGTTGTAACGCCCCAACGTGGGAATAGTTCCGTAAATAACTGATGTGTAGAACCGAATATTGCACGTGAAGAGACAATATGGTCTCCACTTTCGATAATTCCTGCAAAGGAGGCAAATACTGCTGCCATACCTGACGCAAAAGACAATCCTGCTTCTGCACCTTCAAGAATACAAACTTTGTTGATGAATTCTGAAGTATTTGGATTAGCATAGCGGGAATAAATCATTGCATCCTCTTCGCCAGCAAAGACCGCCCGACCTTGTTCAGCGCTGTCGAAGATAAAACTTGATGTAAGGTATAAAGGAGTCGAATGTTCGCGAAGTGCTGAACGATCGACCTGTTCACGTATGATTTTAGATTGATCTTGTTTCATGATGTGTAAAGGTACGAGATGAAATTTTTATATTTGTATAATTAGCAATGAAATAACCCATTTTATGAAAAAAATATGGCTTTTGCCTTGTACTATATTCCTAGTGCTTTGCTTTTCCTGTTCAAAGGATGAGGAAGGAACTTTTGAACAAAGACCAATGCAAATTCCGATCTTGTATCTAGAGTCATCTACCGCTGAATTATTTATGTCTAACGTGAACGAAATGAAATTGAGTTATCGTGGGAAACAATTGGATAGCATTATAGGAGGATTTTTAGAGATACCTACCACGAACGGATTTGCCCCCTTTTTTACGGATAAGGTGTACTGGGACGTTCGTGTAAACGGAAATCGGATGATACTTGAAAAAAAGAGTTTTAATAAGGAACTTATATTTTCAGACAGACAGAAGTTATTATTTGAGGGCGGGAAAATTGTCGAACTTATCAATACATAGGTGATTTGCTAAAAGGGGAATACAGCTACGTTGACGAGCAACTCAGGTCCTAAAAAACGTTCTATTTTAATTCAGCGAAGAACCTAGATAGCCTCGTTGTAAGTTATCCTAATTCAGCTTTTAAAACTGTTCAGATATTTAGTGACTATGATGCCAAGCCTAATGAGATCAAAGGAGTTATGGTGCTGGAAGAGTTTCTCCCCCGAGCCTTGTCGACAAACAATTATTTAAGAAAAAATACAGTTTCGATTTCTGAAACTGGCGAGCGGGTTCAAACTGGCGGGGCCGCATGTGCTGAACAATTTTTCTACTAGTGCCAAGTATTATTACAGCATTCATGTTTTGCATATTTTAATCAATCGATTGATTTGATCAAAAAATACGATTTGCCCCAGGAATACATCCTAATCGAGCTGAGCATCGCTCGGTTTTGTACGCAAATGTTACATACAGCATTTTGCAAAACTTCTTATCTTAGGGCTTTACAACCTAATTTTCTAGCACATAAATATAGACTATGTTGACAATCTTGTTATCCTCCATTTTACTTTCCAGCGGGCCTGTCGCCAAATCAGATACTTTAAAAGCTTACGGGGCCTTGCCAACCGAGCGTCAATTAAAGTGGCAAGAGATGGAAACGTATTGTTTGATTCATTATACGCCGACAACTTTCCAAAATAAGGAGTGGGGTTATGGTGATGCACAGCCCTCATTGTTTAATCCTTCGGCTTTTGATGCAAATCAAATTGCTAAGGCAGCGGCAGCGGGTGGTTTCAGGGGTTTAATTAGTGTGGCAAAACACCATGATGGATTCTGTTTGTGGCCAACCAAGACAACATCCTATAGTATCGCTTCTTCGCCATGGGAAAATGGAAAAGGTGATATGGTCAAAGATTTTATGCAAGCGACCCATCGAAATGGGATGAAATTTGGTGTATATCTTTCTGCTTGGGATCGTCACGATGAACGTTACGGTACTCCGGCCTATGCTGAAGCCTACAGACAGCAGCTGACTGAATTGATGAGCAATTATGGCCCTTTGTTTACATCCTGGCATGATGGAGCAAATGGTGGTGATGGCTTTTATGGTGGCCATGAAGGAAAGCGTATCATCGATCGAACAACTTACTATGAGTGGCATGAAAAAACCTGGCCAATTGTACGAAAATTACAGCCTGAAGCGGTTATTTTCTCAGATATCGGTCCCGATATGCGTTGGGTGGGTAATGAAAAAGGATTTGCTGCTGAAACTTCATGGGCAACATTTACGCCGATTGGCTTAAACGGAAAAGTCGCTGTACCCGGAGCGACAGAATCACATAATGCCGAAACAGGTGACCGTAATGGTAAATATTGGATACCTGCTGAATGTGACGTGCCACAACGTCCGGGATGGTTTTATCATGAAGAACAAGATAGCCGTGTAAAAACACCAAATCATCTTTTTGAGATCTATTTAAAATCCGTTGGAAGAGGAGCATGCATGAATCTTGGCTTAGCACCGATGCCTTCTGGTACATTACATGAGAATGATGTGAAGTCGCTGCAGGCTTTTGGGAAAAAAGTGAAGGAAACTTTCCGTACCAATTTAGCCAAAGGAGCGACCATCACGGCATCCAATGTCCGTAACGGTGATTCCAAATCCTATGGTACTTCATTTATTACCGATAACGACCGCTATAGCTATTGGGCAACAGACGATTCCAAAACATCGGCAACATTGGAAATAAAATTAAAATCCCCAGCGAAGTTCGACCTTATTCAGTTGAGAGAAAACATTAAGTTGGGACAACGTATCGATAGTGTTTCGATTGAACGTTGGGAAAATAACAGCTGGAAGCCTTTGGCCAAAGCAACAAGTATCGGTGCAAACCGCCTCATCAAACTCGAGCAACCTCAAACTGCAAGTCGACTACGTCTTCATGTCTATGCTCCTGTAGCGATTACGCTTAGTGATTTTGGACTGTTCAAGGAGTATAACGAATCCTTTGCATTTAATACCAAAGAGGTGAAAAAGCTGACTGGATTTAAGATTTCGACAGGTAGATCCAATAATAATGCTTATATATCTGACGGAAAACCAGGTACTTTTGCGACTGTTGCCGATCAAGGTGTAATCGTTGTCGCTACAGACAAACCTGTTTCTGGTATCGGCTTCCTTCCTCGTCAGGATGGAAAGAACATAGGGACACCAACACATTATAAAATATCAACCAGTACCGACGGAAAAACATGGACCCTTGTTAAAGAGGGCGAGTTTTCCAATATTAAGGCAAATCCAATTTTGCAACAGGTGTTTTTTGATACAAACAGTGCAACCAAGTTTATTAAATTTGAACCAAAACAATTTATCGACGGCAATGAATTGGCCATAGCGGAATTTGAATTGTATGGCAAATAAATTCTTAATGTTTATCGTGGTATGTATATGTCATACCACGTTGCTTTTTGCCCAACAAAATCCACTCGTACTTTGGTATAATAAGCCCGCAAAGGTTTGGGAAGAAACTCTGCCATTGGGAAATGGACTCATCGGCATGATGCCAGATGGAAATCCTAGTCAGGAAAAGATCGTGCTCAACGAGATCAGTATGTGGTCGGGCAGTCCAGAAGATCCCAATAATTATGAAGCCTACAAAAATGTTGAAGCTATTCAGGCACTGCTTAAAGCTGGTAAAAATGATGAAGCCGAAAAACTGGTCAATGAAACTTTTGTGACCAAAGGCAAGGGATCTGGTTTTGGTAATGGTGCAAAGGTTCCCTATGGCTGTTATCAGTTATTCGGTGACCTTTTGCTGGATTATAAATTGCCCGCGGGAACGATCGAAGAGTACAAGCGTTCCTTGGACTTAGCGACTGCCTCGGCACAAACTTCATTCAAGATAAACGGACAACAGTTCCAACGTCGTTATTATACTTCTTTTGACAATAATGTAGGTATTATCCAATTGAACCAACATAACGATGAGGTACAGCAGTTAGGCATATCATTCCAGCGGCAGGAAAATATTGACCGTTACACCTTGTTGGACGATGGGATTCTGATCGAGGGATTTTTGCCTGATGGAAAAGGAGGTAAAAATCTGAAATTCGTTGGATTAATTCAGGTTAAAGGTAAAAATCTGCAGATCAGCAAAAAGGATAAAACCTTAGAGGTGTCTGCAAAAGGCGGTCTCACGGTCTATTTCTCAGCAAGTACTTCCTATTATGGGAAGGATCCTTTACCTGTTGTCAAAGCGGCTGTTGCAGCCGCAAAAACTGCTGACGAACAGAAAATATATAAAAACCATCTTGCTGCCTATCAAGAAATCTTTAATCGGGTAAATCTTAATTTGTTTGGAAATAAGGCGAATAACGCTATCCCTACCAATGAACGGATTGCCAATTTCTATAAAAATCCAGTTCAGGACCCTGATCTGGCCACAATTTATTATCAGTATGGAAGGTATTTGAATATTTCAAGTGCTGCTCCTAAAAATACAAATTCTCTGCCGCCAAATCTGCAGGGACTATGGGCTAATCAGATCAATACACCTTGGAATGGTGACTATCATCTCAATATCAATGCACAGATGAATCATTGGGGCGTGGAGGTCAATAACCTGAGCGAATATCATAAGCCTTTTATTGAAATGATAAAGCGGATTGCAAAAACTGGCGAGCAGACAGCAAAGGCTTACTATAACGCACCGGGTTGGGTGGTCTATATGATGACGAATATCTGGGGGTATTCCGCTCCGGGTGAGCAGGCTTCCTGGGGAGCGAGTACGGCATCAGGCTGGTTATGTAACCATCTCTGGGAACATTATCTGTTTACCGGGGATAAAAATTACCTCAAAGAGATTTATCCGATACTCAAAGGAGCGGCAGAGTTCTACGATCATACATTGGTTCAGGACCCTAAAACAGGATGGTGGGTCACTTCACCGTCGGTGTCGCCGGAAAATGCTTTCCGAATGGCCAATGGAAAAGTTGCTGCGGTTGTGATGGGACCTACCATTGATAACCAGATCGTACGGGAATTATACCAGGCAGTGATTCAAGCTGATTCTATCCTTACGACGAACGATAGTTTTGCCGGCGCCTTGAAAGCGAAGCTGAAGGATGTCCCTCCGCCTGTAGTCGTTAGCCCATCGGGGCGCGTGATGGAATGGCTCGAGGACTATCAGGAAGTTGAACCTAAACACCGACATGTATCACATTTATATGGTCTGTATCCCGCAGCATTTATCTCGCCACAGACGACACCTGAATGGGCTGACGCAGCACGTAAGACTTTAGCTGTACGTGGCGATGAAGGAACGGGCTGGTCTAGAGCCTGGAAAATATTGTTTTGGGCGAGATTACAGGACGGTGATCATGCACTCGAAATTCTAAGGCAGTTGCTTAAACCTGCTTTTACCAATGAAACAACCTATCAGGGAATCGGGGCAGGTACCTACCCTAATTTATTCTGTGCGCATCCGCCTTTTCAGATTGATGGAAACTTTGGCGGTGCAGCCGGGATTGCCGAGATGTTGATACAGAGCTACAATGGTTATATCCATCTATTACCTGCTCTACCCAAAGCTTGGTCAAAGGGTGAAGTTAAGGGACTTAAAACCCGTGGAAACTATACCGTAGACATCAAATGGGAAAATGGAAAGGTTTCCGCCTTGCAGATTAAAGGTAAAAAAGGAAAGCTTCGTCTATTTGAAAACGGAAACTATAAAGATTATGAAGTTCGTTAACTATTTTTGTTTGGTGTCTGTGCTGGCCTTGGGGACGACAGCTTGTACCCAAAAGTCCGAATCGGCGAAGACAGCCGCCTTGTTGAATAGCTTTAGCTATAAAATAACCGGAAAAACTTCCGCCGGGGACGGGACTCAGGTGAGCCTCGTCGATCACGATAATAAATTGCAGCAATTTGTAAAAACACAGGTTGCCAATGGGCAATTTGTTCTGGAAGGTGAATTGGCTATGGCCGGATTTTATGATATTCAGATAAAGGGTATGGAGCCCTATACGTTATTTGTCGAAGGCGGGAGTGACTATGATTTGAGTGAAAATCAGGGCAAGTTTACCTTGACAACCTCTTCACAGAATGCGAACGATTTTGTGCAGTTCAATGCAGCCTACCAAAAGCGTGAACAGGAGGAAAAAAATAAAACGGCAAATAAAAGTCAAAGGGTAAGGCAACTGGAGAGCCAGTTGCCTTCGATGGCTGCAAGAAATGACGGTTCCTATGAAAAAACAGTCGATGAAATACAGCGCTTAAGTGGCAATACAGCATTTAATCCACGCACACTATACGCCGATTTTATTCTCGATAGTACCCATCGTTCATCCTTGGTATTGCCTTATTTTTTTAAATACATCTCCTTGGATCAGACGAACTATAAAAAATTCGATGCCGCATTGCTGAGTTTTAATGCAGATTTACAGAAACATCCTTATTTTAAGTTTGCACGTGAAAAGGTCGATAGGGTGAAAGACTTCTACGAGAATATGCCTGTATTTCCTGCTATTAGCCCCATGAATGTAGAACGGGATAGTTTGAATTTGAAGGATTTTTCAAAAGCTAAAATGCTGATTGCCGCGTTTTGGAGAACTTCCAATACAAATAGTAAGGCGGATATAGAGATGTTACGGAAAAAAGAATCTCAGTTGAACGCTATGGGGGTAAGGGTTATCTATTTTTCGCTGGATAAGGATCTGGATAAATGGATCAAATCAAGTAAAGAGCTTGCACTGGGCAAGCAGAGTTATTTTTTCAATTATAACGACCAAGCAACGATGGAAAATGATTTTGGTATAGATCGTACGCCAAGTTATCTATGGATAAATCCACGGACTTTCCAAATTTTATCCTTGAGTGGTGAGGACCCAGCGATGCCACAGTTTTTAGGGAAGGTAAAGGAATTTCTTGCTAAAAATTAACGATTATTGTCTTAAAAAATCTTACATTTGAATTAACTGTTTAATATTTGTTATTTCAATACGTAATGAAAGTCGTTCAATTTACAGTTCCGGTAGTTTACCAAGGATCTATTTGTGTGCAGGAAGATATTCTGCCTTCATTCTATAGCAACTACCACCGACACAAGGAAATCCAGCTGACCTATATCCTGAAAGGGCGGGGAACCTTTATGATTGGCAACTTTACACATAGTTTTGAAGAGGACGAGATCTATATCGTTGATGCGGATGAACCGCATATGTTCAAAACGGGGGAAGATATAAGGGATGGCATTCATGCCATCCATATTTTTTTCGACTACGAGCATTTTAAACCCTTTCTGGATTTTCCTGAATTTGATGATGTTAAATATTTTCTGGAACACATCAACGTCAGTAAAAAATTGGATGCGGAGCACTCCGTTGCGTTGAAAGAGAAGTTTGTACAGATTAACGTGAGTGCGGGCATAGATCGCCTCCTCTCGTTTGTGAAGTTGATTAATTTTTTAAGTAAAAAAGTAGATCAATGGACTTCGCTGTATACAGGTATTCCACAAAAGAAGTTTTCCGATGCCGAAGGATTGCGAATCAATGAAATATTCCAATATACTTTCCAGCATTTTGGAGACAAGATTTCCTTGGAAGATATAGCAGCGGTAGCACACATGACACCACACGCATTTTGCAAGTATTTTAAGAAACATACCCGGAAAACCTATGTTACCTTCCTCAATGAAATCCGGATTGAACGCGCCTGTAAAATGTTGATTGACGAATCTTCGGAAAGTGTTTCTAATATCGCTTTTAAAACGGGGTTTAACAATGTTGTCAATTTCAATCGGGTGTTCAAGAAAATAACCAAACTTTCGCCGAGTGAATATGTACAGGAACATCGTATGCGCGATTAGGTTGTTTGGCGGATGTTACTATGCCGTTTAATGGAATAGTCTATGGGGGTTTCCGATCTATAGCTGGGTCCTCATGCCGTTGATTTTTGGTATGCTCCCCTCCGCGGAAATCGGAATAATGGTTTTGTTGACAATATCGAAAAAAGACTCGTCACTGTTAATTTTAAGAGCAATGACATCGCGATGCGCGAAATTGGACATTCCTTTGCCCAGCTTTCCGATGAGTATTGGACTGGTAATCCATATGCTATTGAGTCTGTAAACCGCTCGCAATCGGCAGATGCAAAGCAGGTCCACTGGAAATGCTGGCTTGGAAAAGACGGAGTTGGTATTTGGACAAAATTGATAAGCCAAAGAATATTCAGGTTAAAATAGACAAGAAGAAAAACACAGTACAGTTGACGGTAAAAGATAAAGTCGATGCGCATTATAACTATATCTGGTTGAATGAAGATGGTAATCCGATTAGGAATGGGACGAACTTAATGGCGAGTATGTACGTCTAAGAGGGCTGAATAATGTGCTCAAAATGAAATTAACAATCTCTTCTGGAAAGATATACGTTCAAAAAATAGATAAAGAGACCACTTGTAAAAGCGAGAAAACGATTGTAATTTTTTAGTTACACTATTGGAGTGAAATGATTTATAAGTTAATTTTAATCTGCCGGTTAATTAACTTATAAATCATTTATATTTATGAAAAGAAAATCCAAGTCAACTTGGGGAATTCTTTCATGTGTATTCATCCTGGTTTTAGCCGCAATGCCTTCGTGCAAAAAGCATGCAAAACTTCCCGATGAAAACGATGAAACAATTCATGCGGTAAAATTCAAAGTCAAGGATTTTGAAGCGATTGTTACTCCCCTAAAAAAACAATCAACCAAAGCAAAACGGGCTGCGCTAAGCGGAGCTGCTTCCGAAAACGAATTGCTGTACCACTGGACGTTTGATAGTAGCAACACTGTTCCTGAAGTCGCACTCGATGCCGCCGTTTCGATCGATTACAACAATGAAAAGACAGACTATGATTTCTTGGCTGGTTGGCCCGCAACGGGAAAAGCCGTTAGTTTTAAAGGGAGTAAAGAGATACTAGTCAAGATTCCTACTACAAGTATTCACTCGCTGGGTACTTGGACCTTTGATTGCAATAGTTCGAGTACAGGACCAAGGGCGCTGCTTTTGAGTTATTCGCTTGATAAGGGGAATAGTTTTTCCGCACTTTCAGACACAGTCAAGTATCCTTCTAATCTGTCTCTTTCATCTAAAGTTTCTGTAAGTGCTTCTTTGGCTGACATATCGCTTGGCAACAGTAAAGAGCTTTGGTTGAAAATCTCATTATTTGCGGGTAGCAGGGATGGAGGAGCGGGTTACAGTCCAACGACAGGTACCTTTAAGATGGACAACTTGATGATTTACGGACAAGTCAACCCGGCCGTTTTACCAAGCAAGTTTTACTATCATGTGTTCGATGCAAAATCGAAGGCCATGATCAAATCGGGAGTGCTTAATTCGCAGGAAACATTCGCTGTTGAATTGCCGATTGGAACTTATTACCTCAGTCTAATAGCTAAAAATTCAACATTACCGCTGATTATGGCAGAGGCTGTGGATTTTGAACATTTTTATGCTACCAATGCTTTTTCTGAACAATCTGCGGAGTTGTTTGCCGCTCGGGATACCTTTGAGGTTAAGGGGGCGTTAGAGCGGGTCCTAAACTTAAACCGGATCTACAGCGAGGTCAAGTTGACTTTTACAGACAGCGAAGATCTGAGCGCAATTGATAGTATTCAGGTAGAGCAACTTCATCCTGTATTTCATTATTATCCTTTTATGACGCGGAGTAGCGATCATTTCGATAAAAGTGTGTTGACGGTTGTCCCACATTTTACGGTGGCTAATCAAAGTTTTTCGTTCAACCAATTTATGGGCTATTATCTCGATAACAAGGCTATTAAATATCAGTTCCGAGTTTTCAAAGATGGCCAATTGCTACGTACGTTTGAATTGGGAAGTGAAATCCGAAATAATGTTCAAATACAGTTTAAGGGCAAATTGCTGGAGACTGCCAATGGGAATTTGGGTTTTCAGATCGTGAAGAATGAACAGTGGGACGATCATATTGTGATAGAATACTAGCACAGTTATTGTACTTAGCATCTAGCCGCCCTACATCTATTAAAACAAAAAGGTGTCCAGCAATGGACACCTTTTCTGTGATAGCATATTGGCTATATCAATTTTTTTAGCAAGGTATTCCAACCAGCCAAGTCATTCAATATTTTTTCAAGATCGGCAATGGCAACACGTTCCTGTGCCATCGTATCACGGTGACGGATGGTTACGGTGTTGTCTTCCAATGAATCGTAATCGACTGTGATACAGATTGGTGTTCCGATTGCATCTTGACGACGGTAACGTTTTCCAATGGCATCTTTTTCGTCATATTGAACGTTGTAATCCAATTTTAGTGTATTTAGGATCTCACGTGCTTTTTCTGGTAAACCATCTTTTTTGGTCAATGGTAAAATTGCAGCTTTTACCGGTGCCAATGCTGGTGGAAATTTCAATACAACACGAGAATCTTGTTTTTCTGCTGTAGAAAGATCTTCTGTTACCAAAGAGTTACATAATACAGTTAAGAAAAGGCGGTCCAATCCAATTGAAGTTTCAATGACATATGGAATGTAGTTTTGATTGATCTCCGGATCAAAATATTGCATTTTCTTTTTAGAAAATTCCTGATGTTGTTTCAAGTCAAAATCTGTACGGGAGTGGATACCTTCAACTTCTTTGAATCCGAATGGGAAGTTGAATTCAATATCAACTGCAGCATTTGCGTAATGCGCTAATTTATCGTGGTCGTGGTAACGGTAGTTGGATGGATCGAAACCCAATGCCAAATGCCATTTCAAGCGTGTCTCTTTCCATTTGTTATACCATTCCAATTCAGTACCCGGGCGGCAGAAAAATTGCATTTCCATTTGCTCGAATTCGCGCATACGCATGATAAACTGGCGGGCAATTACTTCGTTACGGAAAGCTTTACCAATTTGGGCGATACCAAAAGGAATTTTCATACGTCCTGTCTTTTGAACGTTCAGGAAGTTGACGAAAATACCTTGTGCAGTTTCAGGACGAAGGTAAACCTGATCAGCTCCATCTGCCATAGCACCCATTTGGGTTGCAAACATCAAATTAAATTGACGTACTTCAGTCCAATTTTTGGTACCTGAAACCGGACATACGATATTATGTTCTTCAATGATGGTTTTCAGTCCAGCTAAATCGTCTGCATTCAATGCGGTATTCAAAGCGTCTAATAGGGCAACAGCTTCAGCTGTCTTACCATCTGCTTCATAACGTGCAATCTTATCTTCGATCAATTGATCGGCACGGTAACGTTTTTTTGAATCCTTATTGTCGATCATTGGGTCGTTAAAACCATCAACGTGACCAGATGCTTTCCATGTTGTTGGGTGCATGAAAATTGCGGCATCGATACCAACAATGTTTTCGTGCAATTGCACCATGGATTTCCACCAATAAGTCTTTAGGTTGTTTTTTAATTCCGAACCCAATTGACCATAATCGTAGACGGCACTTAATCCGTCATATATTTCGCTCGATTGAAATACAAAACCGTATTCCTTCGCGTGTGATACTACACTTTTGAAAAAGTCGTCTGTCTGTTTGCTCATAAGTGGCAAATATAGATATTAGTTTTAGATTTTAGATATAAGATTCTTGATAAGAGGTATTCTTTAAATGCCTAAATCACGGATCTGCTGGGACGCATTTTTGTTATCTACTTTTTTGATGATATGCTGGATAATGCCATCTGCATCAATCACAAAGGTTGTGCGTGCTGTACCCATATATTTTTTACCATACATGTTTTTCTCTACCCATACCCCATAAGCCTCCACGAGACTTTTGTCTTCATCGACAAGGAGCTGGAAAGGTAATTCGTGTTTAGTGATAAATTTTTTATGTGATGCTTCGTCATCCACACTTACGCCGATGATTTCATAACCTTCCTTTTTCAGGGACTGATAATTGTCTCTGAAATTGCAGGCCTCCGTGGTGCAGCCTGGTGTATTGTCTTTTGGATAAAAATATAAAATAACTTTTTTCCCTTTGAAATCCGAAAGATGTACCGTTTCACCATGTTGATTTTTTGCACTGAAATCCGGTGCTTTCTGTCCTATTTCTAGTGTTGCCATATTACATTGTATTTAGTCGATTAAGATACGAAATTATAACAATAAATCTATCCGATGGTATGCTTAAGCATTTTGGTTAACGTGCCTGCTGCTACTCGTGAAGTCGACAACTTGGTTCTCGCCAAGTAATTTGATAAAAGATCTGTCGGCTGGTACAGTGAGGATAATTTTTAGAAAATCAATTGTTCTATCGACACATAAATTACTATTTTTAAAAAAACATGGAAATGGAACTATCATCTTTTGAAAAACAGATCAATAGTACGATTTTACAGCGAGGTAAAGTCTACTACCAAAAAGGACAGGTTGAATCTCTTGGAGAAACAGAAGATGGTGTATGGGGTGCAGTGGTAGCAGGGTCGGACGATTATTTTGTAGAGATTGAAATTAGCAAAAAAGGATCAGTAGGAGATTATGGATGTGACTGTCCCTACGATGGCGATTTGTGCAAGCACGTGGTTGCTGTCTTGTATGCTATACGGGATGAAAAAGCGATTGCTCCTGAGGATGTACCTAAAACTACCAAGAAAAAAACAAAACTATCCTTTCAAAAACTACTGGACAATATCAGTAGCGACGAGCTGAAAGCATTTATTGTCCAGTACAGCAAAAAGGACAGTAGCTTTAAATCTGATTTGGAACTATTCTTTGTAGAAAAAGATGAAAACTTTGACATAGAAAAGCAAATAAAGGATCAGATTAGGAAAGCGATCAAGACCTACAGCAAACACGAATTTATCGATTATGGTTCAAGTGGTAAGCTAGCACGGGAATTACAAAAAATTCTGATGCAAGGTCAATATTATCTATCCAAAAATAACATCCTAAACGGTAGCTTGTTATGCATGGCGTATATACAGGAAGTCATGCCAGTGATTACTTACGCCGACGATAGCAATGGATCTATAGGAGATGCTATCGATAGTGGTATATCCTTATTGACAGATATTGCGGTGCAGTCCCCCGTCGATTTGAAAGAAAAGATTGCTGTGTATTTGAATAAAGAGCTGCAACAGGATCTGTACTTTGACTATGGAGATTTCGGATATGATATGACAGATCTTTATGCGCAGCTATGTCTGGATTTAAGTAAAATAGATGATTTTCTGCACTTTGCCGATGTGGCTATTCATAAAGCTCGTTTAGACCGTTATGATTACCGTAGTAGTTTTTTTATACAGATTAAAGCCTCCATCCTTCAAAAAGGAAACAGGACAGAAGAGGTACAGCAATTGATAGAACAACAAATCCATTTGCCACAAATGAGGAAGGTTCAGGTCGAAAAAGCTATTGAAAACGAGCGCTTTGAAGAGGCCAAGGAATTGCTGGTTGAAGGAATACGACTAGCGGAAGAAGCACAGCATCCTCGTGTAATAAGGGACTGGGAAGAAACCCTTTTGCATATTGCCGTTCTGCAAAATGACATTCCAATGGTGCGCTCTTTTACAGAAAAATTCGCTATAGGTTACTCTTTTAGCAGCCACTATTACAACCAGTGGAAAAACACCTATACCTCAGAAGAATGGAGAAGTGTCATTAACGACAAAATCAACTCGATTCGCGCAAAATCAACCGGAGAAAAGAGTTCCTATTCGAAACACCAAGACTACTGGCTTTTGAACGAAATAGGTCCTATCTATATTGAAGAGAATATGTTCGACCAATTACTTGCACTGGTGCAACGGCAGACCGATCTGGAAACCATACTAAACTATCATGAGCATTTATATAAATTGTATCCTGCGGAACTTATGAAATTGTACTCATCCCTATTGGATCAACATGCTGAGTCTGCCAATAAACGTAATGCCTACCAACGATTGATGGACATCGTATTCGTTATATTTAAAGATATACCTTCTGGTAGGGAAACACTCTTGGCCCAAATGCTTCACTGGAAAATGATCTACAGGCACCGTCCTGCGATGATGGATGAATTAACGAATATACTGGACAAAATCAATGCACAGGGGGAGTAGATGAATACATGTTCATCTAGGCCCCGATATCTGCATTTTGGTTAACTTGCTTGATTAAGCTCATGAGTTTGACAACATTGTTTTCGTCAAATAATCCGATAACCCCGCTGTCATCTAGCTCCGTAAAAGGAGGTTCCATGAGATCGACGGTTTCTAGATAACCGTTGGTTACGAAATAACGTATTACAGTGTCCATAAACTTGATCTGCTTGGCCGAAAGGTTAGCTTCGCCAATAAAATTTGTGAAATGAGCCTGTATAGCCTCTTGATCCAAGCCGATAATGGACCGAATAAAAGTTCCTAGCGGCTGATCACCAAATTCTTTTATAAACTCTTCCTTGGACCCCAGTGCCTCCGCGACGAGGTATTGTTCTAACTGCTGTAATTCGAAAGCATTGATCGGTTGATTTTTATGCAATTTGTCGATCACAAGATGATGCTTATTCTTTTTGATAAAGGCGGTTACTCGATCTTTATAACTTTGTAGATTTTTAAAATTTGCGATAATATCATACCCGATAATTTCTTCCTTTAAAAGATTATCATCAAGCTTTGTATAAATAGGTTTAATGTTATTCTCCTCTTTGAGCAAGTGTATTAGATCTCGAATTTCCTTTCGTAGATTTTCAATTTTTGATACTGATGCATCTTGCCAAAAATCTATGGAGGCCATCTCTCTTATGACGATTTCTTTAGCAGCGACAGCAGGTACATTTCGCTTTTTTAATAGTCTCTTTCCTATATCCATAAAGTTCTGGATAAGGACGGTCTGCCGCGGAGATTTATTAATCATTGCTCCTTGCAGTTTATAACTATTTAGATCGAATCGTTTAGCCATTTCATCTATGTCTTCAGTGTAAGGAATAAGATGAGACAGTTCCGTTTCTATAGCAATGATAGCAGATTTATTGAGGTTGTCCCACTTGCTTCTATCTGCAAATTGATGCACTACAGCGAGATGCTTTCTGACCTCATACCGAGCTGTATCCAGCTGCGCTACTTTGGCATGTAGTTGATTGATATATTCCTTTGCTAAAGCTAAATCTTGGTTATTGGCATCCATATTCTCCTGAATAAGGTTAGCAACATGTAATTGTTCCAGAAACAACAGTTGACTTAAAGGTCTTTGCGTATTCGTTTGATAACCGTCTGGATTCTCCTGAAAGAACTCAAGGTTTCGGCAGTAGTCAAATAGTAGGAAGAATTTTTTATCCTCATGGGGTCCAAATAAATCACGACGTAAACGAGTACCGCGACCGACCATTTGCCAAAACTTGGCGTATGATTTTACCGGTTTAAAAAATATGAGATTCAGTACGCTAGGTGCATCGACTCCTGTATCCATCATATCGACCGAAATAGCAATCTGAGGTTCTAGTTCTTCTTTGTCATAACAGAACTTTTCAAGTAAATCTTGCGCTTTGTCATTGTAATTGTCAATGACCCGGCAAAAGTTGCCTCCATATTCGGGATAGTTTTTGTTAAATCGATCTTCGATAAAAACAGCATGGCGATGGTTTCTGGCAAAAATAATCGTTTTTCCCACCTTATCACCAGAAGCTACTTTTAACCCATTATTCATTAGGTGATCCAAAACGAGATCTACCGTAGGTTCGTTAAATAAGAAAGAATTAATCTGAGAAGCTCCAACTTCAAATTCCTGAAGGGCTTCATCAGATACCGCTGTCAATCCCAACTTTTCCTCTAATTCGGCCTTATCCTCATCGCTTAAATCTTTGTACTTCACGCCATCCCTTACCATCTGTACAGGGACAGCATACGAGCGTGGCGGTACTAAGAAGCCGTCGTTTACGGCAGTATCTAATTCGTAGGCAAAAGTTGGTATATCATCCTCTAATTGAAAAAATGAATACGTATTTTTATCAAGATCTTTTTTTGGTGTAGCCGTTAACACAATCAATAAACCATCAAAGTAATCGAAGATAGATTGGTACTTTTGATAAATGGAGCGGTGTGCTTCATCGATGAAAATAGCATCAAAGTGACCTACACCATAATCGCGACTTTCACCTTCCATTTGGTTATTGATAAGGTTCATCATGGTTGGATAGGTCGAAAAGACAAGCCGCGTGTGGCCTGTTTCTTTTTCTTTGGTCAAATCCACTGCTGACAAGTGTGGTAAATGCTCCTTAAATGCATTTTTAGCCTGTGTGACCAACGCATTTCTATCCGCCAGGAAAAGTATACGTTTGGCCCAATTGGATTTAGTAAGCATATCTACAATGGCCGCAGCAGTACGTGTTTTACCAGAACCTGTTGCCATTACCAATAAAGCACGACGATTTGTTCCCCTTAGTTTATCATTCTTCACCGTTACAAAATGCTCCGAAAGCCGCTGTATTGCCTCTAACTGGTAATATCTCCCCGCGATGGCAGCATTTACTTCAAATTTCCTGATATCCTTTCGCGATTCCCTTCTTTTGATCAACGTCTGTAACTCCGATTTGCTGTAGAAACCATAAATCTGTCGGGGCGGGTAGAACTGGTCATCCCATAAATACGTTTCATACCCATTGGAGTAAAAAATAATAGGCGTTGACCGGTGCTTTTTTCTAGACAATCCGCATAAAGTGTGCCCTGATGTTGGCCCTTATGCACATCATGCAATGTGCTTTTAGCTTCAACAATTGCTAATGGTTTGGCATCATCGTTCCAAAGCACATAGTCGATGTATCCTTTGCCCGAAGGATTCGTTGATAAAGGCATTCCACTTACCTCAAACTCCAGATCGCGGGGCTTTTGTAGATTGTCCCATCCAGCTTCTCTCAGATAAAGATCGATGAGCAAGCGACGCGTCTCCAGCTCAGTTATGAGCACGGGCGGCGCGGGTAAAGCGCCGATAACTTGTTCTCGTTCTTCCTTTCTGTTGGCGAGTAGTGATTGTACCTCTTCCAACTGTTTGCGCAACACTTCATTCTGCAATAAAGCCTTTTGTTTTTCTTTGTAGGCTTCATCTGCAAGCTGCTGCGCTTCTTGATAAGATTGATTCAATTCTTTAACTTTTTTTACATTGATATCATCGACCAGACCACGAGGGATTAGATTCTCATCGAATTGTGCTTCTCCCGGAAATCTTTTGGCGTATAATTTTGCTATCCAATGTAAAAAGTTGTACATGCATTTAAGTGCATGTAAGGCCTCTGTATCTTTAATTGTTTTTACGTTATTCCCTTTTCCTGCGTGCGAAGCGATATTGCCTAATAAACGAACAGTATTCAATTCTTCCCGTACAGAGGACCTTATATTTTCACGGAATGAGTCCGTATGCAGCAGACTATTGATCGATTTGTCAAATGGCATTTCAAAATCCGAGTCATTTTCGTAAAGCCAAAAAAGCGACATCTCTAAGGTAGAGCGGCATAGCATCGCCGCAAAACGTGGTGCTATAAAAGTATGCTGTTATGCCTGCGTGATTTCTTGGTAAATAAGAGGAAACTCTTCTGCTAAAAATTCAAAATTTGATGCCATTTATTTCTACTCAATTTTCTATCTATATTGATATGGTTTTATCGCTGGATGAAAGGATACCTATGGAAGATACACTAATTATCCTTAAATCATTAAGAAAATGCCGGAAACTTTATTTTCTTTTCAAGTTCTTCACGCCACTCATCCTGATGTGCCATTGTTTCATTGATTTTGTCACGATAGTATACCTGATACCAACTCTGTTTATGAAAGCCTTTAATCGCCTTAAAAATACGCTCGGAATGAATCATCAGCTTCTTAAAAAACTCCTCTTTCGGTTCACGATGATTGTTCAATATCTGACTTAGAGACACAGGTGTAATATCCAAATCTTGTGCAAACTGTTGTTGTTTTTCGTATATGGTATTAATATATGTATTTAAAAATGACGTAAATTGATGTTGCACATCACTTTCAGCGGAGTTCAAGTACTCGTCAATTTGTAGTTTTAGCTGCATCAATTTTGCGCGCATTATATCCTGTTCGGACGTTCTAGCCATCCTATCCCTTCTCGCCTGCATTAACAGTTGAGCATCATTTTGTTTTTCCTCCTGCGAATTATACCTCGCGTCTACGCCATATTCGACCGTATCCAAAAGCGTTGTTTTTTTAGTTGTCATGGTCATAAAGTTCAATTAATTCAAAAATCTCCGGAACCTCTAAACTAAGTGTCACTCCGGTAATATTCATTTTATATTTGTCGATATAATGCTGTGCGATTTGGGTTTTGGGGCGTAATGAAATACAGGCCCATTCACCAAAATCACGTACCGCAAGTTTGGCTACGTATGTCAATAAGTTGCCAATAATCCTGTCGTATATTTTAGCTGCCCCCACATTTTCTACCGATGCGGTTAATAACCTCACATGGATCCGCATCTCATCTGGGATTCTTTCAAAAGAAATCAAGCCCAATATATCGTCCTTCCCTTTAATCGTCAATTTAAATATTTCAAAAGCAGCTTCCTCATTCCAATCAAAGAAATACCT
Organism: Sphingobacterium sp. UBA865; assembly: GCF_002295765.1. NCBI lineage: Bacteria > Pseudomonadati > Bacteroidota > Sphingobacteriia > Sphingobacteriales > Sphingobacteriaceae > Sphingobacterium > Sphingobacterium sp. UBA865. The sequence continues at coordinate 108,915 of NZ_DBGB01000031.1, forward strand.
GTTGGCAGGTAAGTTTTTGAAATCGATCTTTCGAACCAGAGCAATTTCGATTAAATGGGACTGACTTGTAGCGACTTCGATAATATTCACAACACAAATATAACTAAAAAAGTTTACAGATAATGTAAACTTTTTGTTCTAATATTGGATAAAAATGGACGGAGACTAACTTACCAACTCACCTTTGAATGCTTTCTGCAATAAGGATTGAAAAAGCTCTTCGGACTTCTCTGCATTGGACTGGGCTTTGAGCTGGTTGATAAGCTCTATTTTTTTAGCGAAGGCTTCTTGGAGATGGAGTGGGGGATTAATTATTTCATAATTTTTAATCAAACCAGCATTAAGGTTAGGTTGATTTCCTCCTCTGCCTAAACTCCTCAAGTCTTCATAATTTTGCTTTAATAATTCGAACAAATAAGCATAATTCATTTTTTTTGAGGGAGATATAACAGCGCAAGCTTGATTCGTTGCGGCATCAATACCCAGAATACCGATTTGCCCTCTTGTCTTCCCCTGTCCATACATTGCAATAATTATCGACCCTTTAGGGTAAATTCTACAACTGGAAGACTTTAAAGCTTCTTCGGATATTTTTTCGTCTGTCTCTAAGATCGTTGTACCTCTAACTTCACCAGTTTTTACCCAGGGAATATTGCCAACATAAAAACTATCATTTGATCTGCTAGGGGTACTACCGGAAGAAACATTTGATAGGCCACCTATCTTTATCACCTCCCAGCCCTTCTCATTTCTAACCGGATCGCCAAACATATCAATAAAGATAGCTTGCGCAAGTTCGTTGTATTTGGTTTGTAGATCTTTGTCTTTGCGACGTAACTCATCCGCCTTGTCCAAGATTGTAGCTATTTTTTCTTGAATAGGGAATGGGGGGAGTGGGATTATAGATTCTTTTAAAAACTTAAAGTGACGGCTGTATCCCACATTGGGGAGCTTTATTGTTTTTAAGAAATGAAACAAGTATTTGGAATCTAGTTTTTGGCATGGTTCCAAAACTTTAACACCATCAGCGCCTAGAATAAAATCAAAATCAACGTATTTTATACATTTAGAATGATCTCCAAATACGACAACAGGCTTAACAACTTTAACTGTTAAATCGTCATCAAAATATCCACCAATAAACTTTTCACCCTGATCTATTATCGGATACTTTCCTTTCTCTAAATATTTATCTTGATTTAATTTTTTATTCCCTCCCGTAACGTCTTTTACAACATCTGTAAATTTAACTTTCTCCCACATACTACAACAGCCCTTTCAATTCGTTTAACAATATCTGTCTCTCCCGATCAATCTCTGCTATCTGCTCAAGGATGACTTCTGGCTTTTCATAGCTTAATTCTTCATAGACCACTTCTTTATATCTATTGATACTCAAGTCATACCCATTATCGCGGATTTCCTGCGCTGGCACGAAGAATGACTGATCCGTACGGCTGCGATCTTGCTCGATAGCTTGGTTATGGTATTGTGTGATAATATCTGGAATATCATTAGTCGCAATAGCATTGCGCTTGTCGTCCAAGCTATAACCATCGGCTTTCATATCGTAATACCATACCTTGTCAGTGCCGCCCGAATTGGTTTTGGTAAAGATCAGAATTGCGGTACTTACCCCTGCATAAGGTTTGAATACCCCTGAAGGCATGGAGATTACAGCTTGCAATTGTTGGTTGTCCACCAATTCTTTGCGAATGGCTTTGTGCGCAGTGGATGATCCAAACAAAACGCCATCAGGAACGATCACAGCAGCACGTCCTCCCAATGTCATCATGCGTAGCATAAGACTCAAGAAAAGAATCTCGGTTTTCTTCGTATTTGTCATTTGGAGCAAGGAGCTCTCGACATCATTTGCATTCAGCGCGCCCTTAAATGGTGGATTGGCTAAGATAAGGGAGTATTGCGAATTGACATTGTTTCGCTCTGCTAATGCGGACCCTGAGAAAAGTACCGGATTCTCAATGCCGTGCAACTGCAAATTCATCGAAGCGATGCGCAACATGGAGGGGTCAATTTCCATTCCGTTGAACATATTGCCGTAGTAGTGCTCGCGGAAAGCTTTTTCGAGCAACCAGTCTTCATGCGTTTCTTGGATGTACTCAGCAGCGTTTACCAAAAATCCCGCAGTTCCCATTGCTGGATCACAGATGGTATCGTCTTGCTGGGGTTGCATCAGCTCCACCATCATGCGGATGATATGTCGTGGAGTCCGGAACTGCCCATTGGTACCTGCCTCGGCAATTTTACTTAGCATATACTCGTATAGATCACCTTTCGTATCTCTGTTACTCAAAGGTAATTTGTCGATCTGTTGTACTACGCTATCTAACAAACTTGGATTCTCTATCATGAAAGTTGCGCCTTTCATGTACTGCGAAAATTTACCTCCTGCAGTACCGAGCGTACGCATAAAGTCAAATGCCGTCAGGTTCTCTAGATCTGTTTGTGGTATACGAAAGATATCCATCATGCGCTCAGGATCTAAGTCTTTAAAATAAGACCAACGTAGTGATTTCTGCTCTTCGGTGTAGATATCTGCTTTTTTTGAGCTTCCTAATAATTGTTTTTCTTTGTCAATCGTAATCTGCCTGTCATCTAATTGTTTTAAGAAAATCAGAAAGGTAAATTGTTCGATAAACGGTCAAGGGATTGGAAATTCCCCCTGTCCAGAAGTCATTCCATATTTTATCTATTTGGGATTTTATTTCTCCAGTAATCATCAGTATTGGGGTAATTTGTTGTTTTTTTTCCCCTGTAAAGGTAAAGATTTGTTTTTGTTCTTTATTTCCTAAAAGTTTGCATGCAGCCTTTTAAGACTGAATTTTATAATCTAACTCTAACTAGAGCTCGGTATATACAAAGGGTGGGCCTTGCTGTGAAAAATCGGGAGACCAACGATCTGCGATAAGGCTTCTTGTCCTAATATACACAACTGAGGCCGTTCCTTGTTAATAAGGAAACTTTATAACGTATGCATAAAGGGGCTGTCTTACGTCTGCTACATATAAGAATAGCTGACCGTTTGTGACACCGCAGGTTGAAAGTGATTTCAAGTACAAAATCTATATTATGCACAACTAGTTTCTCACGCGCTCAACACTACTAAAAGTATATACAATAGGTGGGCTTGCTCTTGATATAAACTTACACAAGTGGCGCTCGCTTTAAATCTGTTTAATAAGAAATATATCAATACCAATTTTGTCAATGTGCTATTCAGCTTTAATATACCTATCATAAGATCAAGGTTTCCCGAGAAATCCGTCAGAGCCGGTCGAGATCTGTAAAAGTGATAAACCAATTAAACATGGATTATGGAAAAAGGAACTTTGACGCAAGAAGACGAGGAACTCATGGGGCAATACGGCGAATACAGACAGATTAAAAAGGGAGCTTTGCTCCACAGAGAGGGAATGGTAGCAAACTATGCATCAACTCAAAAACTCACCCCAGAAACGCTACGAAGATTTTGTATCAAATTACCCCAATATCTACAATCGCATTCCGCTTTATATGATCGCTTCTTACCTAGGTATTTCAAGAAAAACACTGACAAGGGTTAGGGGCGGGAAATAATTAGTCACTTTATCACCATCTACACTCCTGATAAAAAGGTTTATCAAAATAATGATGATAAAAAAGGCTAAATTAACCGTAGTTCAGTTAGCCTCTTCTTACAACGTTGACAATAAAAAACCTTATGGATTGGTAGACCACAAACTAAATTCTTTTACAAAAGCACGTTTTGGCAATTTCAGATGGTGTACGACTAGGGTCGCCAAATCTTCCGGCTGTAATACTTTTTCTTCGTTTCCATCGGTGAAGTTGGCGTTCACCGTCATATCTGTGGCAATGGTACTCGGGTTGATGGTCGATACACGAATGTTGGACTTGCGGCCTTCTTGCATCACACTCTCGGTAAGATTGATCACCGCTGCTTTTGATGCTCCGTAGGCACTCATTTTTGCAGAACCTTTCAAACCTGAGGTAGATGCTATGTTAATGATATCACCACCATTGTTTTTGACCATTTCCGGGAATACCTCGTGGATCATATAATACGTTCCAAATACATTTATTTTGAAAGATTGCTCCCATTGCTCAACTGGCAATTCGTTGATACCTCCTACAGCCAAAACTCCGGCACTATTGATAAGAATATCAATAGTTTCAAAAGTTTCCAAAATACTTTTTACCGTGTCTTGTACACCTGTATAATCTGAGACATCCAAGGCATAAGTTTGCACTTTTACATCGCTGTTAATGGCGCTGATTTCAGCAGCTACCCGTAACAAATCTTTTTCTGTACGACCTGCCAGAGCGATATTGACCCCTTCTTTTGCCAATTCCAAAGCCATCGCTTTACCTAACCCTTTACCAGCACCTGTGATAAGGGCATTCTTATTTTTTAAATCTTGCATATTTCTATTTTATATATCGCAAAATTCTGTTTTTATTTTATTATAAACGACTATTGAGCATTAAAATGTAAATTTGTTCCGTAATAATGAACATAACATGATACAGTCGGTCGAGAAGCTATTTCTCATTATGGATTATATGGTACAAAACGGTAATCGGGTGCGTATACAAGATATTGCATCAGGTTTGGATATGAAAAAATCTACGGTACATAATTTTGTTAAAACCTTGGTGCAGATGGGCTATGCAGATCAAGAGGAACTTTCTACCCGATATTACCTCACAGGCAAAATGCATCACCTCATCCCAACGGAATATTCTACCGCTACACTGAAGACAGACTATCGTCCTATCGTAGAAAAAATAACCGAACTCACCGGTGAAACCGCTTATCTAACCATACAGCTAGGATCCTATATGCGGCACGAACTAAAAAGCGATCCCAAACGCTCTGTACGTATAAGTCTAGAAGTAGGTAAAGAAATGGATGTAATGAATTCGGCTTTGGGCAATGTTTTTATGGCACATTCACCGAGTTTGACCAAACAATTAATGGTTAATCTCATCGAGCCAGAACAAATCAAATTGCAAAAGCAACTCGATAATGTAATAGAAAAAGGCTATGCTGAAGATTATGAACGTTTGGAAAAAGAGATGAATTGCGTAGCGGTACCAATTTATAGTAATAATAAATTATTGGCAGCAATTGGTATTTCAGGCCCATCGTATCGTTTTGGAACTAAAGAAATGCAACAGGGAATACAGATCATTCAATCATTATTAAAGAATAAGGTATCTTAATCTACACGATAATCGTTCTATAGCGTGTATATTGAATGCATCATGCTTATTGTACTGTGACAATTAAAAATGTAACATTGATTATTGTTGAGTAAAGGAAAAGAGTCCTCGCCAATTCCAGGACTCTTTTCCTTTACTCATTTTATCATTTCCCTTTTGTTTGAACCAAAAATCGAAAATTGCAATTAATGTAGCAGATCAGGTCGGAGAAATGTTGTAAGTTTGAAATTAGCTGTTAACGCGATGTGGAGAATGAAGCCTCGTAGACCTTCAAATTCCCTTTGTTGTCTTTCACTTCAAGTTTAAAGTCGTGTCTGCCACTGCTGAGTTCCGGTTCGAAGTCATGCCAGATATGTCTTGTTTTAGGGTCATATTTCATTAAAGCCCATTTCCCGTCAATATAAGCGTCAAAAGTAGCTATACCCGATAGATTGTCACTGATGGTAAAATCGATGGAGCGTTGATTGGAAACATTCTTGCCGTCGGTCAGGTTACGCGCAGTGATATTTGGTGCAATGGTATCGACAGCGATGTAAAAACCACCAAATTCGCGTACGTTGGCTACCACCCAGCCGTTCTCATATTGACCACCTTGTGCTCCGCCATCAGAAGAAACAATCAAGGCTTTGTCATAAAGATTTTCAGACAAGCTGTAGTCTGGTTTGATCATGAGCTTATAAAATCCGAACACCGGTGTATAAGCGTTGTGGATATAGTGCATTGCCGAGTAGCCTTTTGCAGGTTTTGCTCCCTGCGAATAATTGAAGTAAAGGTCGTCATACAATATATTTTTGCTCATATAAACCCGAGCATTCTCCGCTTCATATTTGTTTTCATCGGCATAGTGAAACATTTTAAGCCCCTTCGCATTTGGGCGGCTGATGGAAAGTGAAGGGTTATTCTGCACCTTAAAATTCAATTCACTCGTATTCCCTTGAACATCCTTAACCACATATTTTACCTCATGCACCTCATTGTCTTTCAACGTGATTTTACCGAGGTTATCCAAGTTTTTGAAGATGTTGATCGGATTGTTAGGATCTTTGAAGCTCTTTTGCACGCGTACCCCTGATTTTTTTAAATAAGGGTAGTCTACGTAAGACTGGATCGCACGGGTCTGATCAAAAGGAATGGATTCGAACAGTACCGTGCTGATGTTTTTATTGTCTAAAAATAGTTCAATCGAATATACACCATATGTAAAAGAGATTCCTCTCCGTTTATCAACGGTGTTGATTCCCAATCCAAAGGTACCATTCACAGGTATCGGCGCGGTACTCGCTAAGCTATAGGTACCATTGCCAGCCGACTTGATCGTCTGATGTCTTCGAGGTGTATTTTCGTCGAATATTTCGGAACCCAAATCGTAGACCGTCATACCGCGGATAATCGGTTTGACACCGTCTGGAAACAACAGTCCAAACAATTGCGGATTGAGCGGCAATTGTGCTTTTGTATCCCGGATTTCGAAATGAAGATGTGGGCCAGCTGAACCACCGGTATTGCCCGAATTTGCAATAAACTCACCTTTTTTCACCGGGACCTGATTTGGTTTGAGGAATACATCGACATCAAAACGTTTCTGCTTGTACTGCTCATCTTTGATGATTTTAGCAAGATCTGAATTGAAACTCTCTAAGTGCATGTATACCGAGGTGTAACCATTGGGGTGATCAATGTAAACATAATTACCACCACCACCTATCTGTACCCTGACGCGGGATACAAAACCTTCCGCCGCTGCATGCACAGGAATATTGATGCGTTGTTGTGTGCGGTAATCGTCTCCGCCATGAAAATGCGTCGCGCGCAATTCGCCAAACGATCCCGAAGCCTGTGGAGGAATATCCATGGGGCGTACAAAATAATTTTGTGGATAATTGCGACTTTTGATAATATCTTGCCCTTGGCTTAGGCCTGCCGTACAAGTGAGGAAGGCCAGTAATGCTATTCTTTTTGTTGTCATAAGATGTCCGAGCTTATTTAATTTTACAGCTAAACATCTTCTGTTCGCCGATGAAACCTTCCAATAAATCGCCGATGGCTACAGATCCGACACCAACTGGAGTTCCGGTGTAAATGAGGTCACCTTTGCGGAGGGTAATAAATTTGGAGGTATATACAATCAGATCTTCGTAGGAAAATATCATATCCTTGGTATTTCCCTGCTGGACTGTTTGTCCATTTTGCTGCAGGGAGAACTCAATCGAGTTCACATCTGCAAGCTCTCCTTTAGGAATCAAGTTGCTGATCACTGCAGAATGGTCAAATGCTTTTGCCAATTCCCAGGGAAGGCTTTTCGCTTTAAGTTCCTGCTGTACATCTCTGGCGGTGAAGTCAATGCCCAGACCAATGGCATCATAATACGTTGACGCAAATTTGGGCGTGACATGCTTTCCTTCTTTACAGACCCGGAGGACAACTTCGGTTTCGAACTGAATGTTTTTGGAGAATTCGGGGTAATAGAAATCTTTGTTATCCTTTAATACCGCAGTATCGGGTTTTAAAAATATAATGGGATTTTCTGGGACTGGATTATTGAGTTCTTTCGCGTGGTCGATGTAATTGCGACCGATTGCAATTATTTTCATGATATAAATTTTTAAGGCAATGAAGCTTTCAGATTTCTTGGCAAGCGCTTTAGCTCGACGTTCATCGCGAGGATGTTTGAAGCCAGATCCAAAGATGGCTCCGCTTTTTATGTGAGCGTCTTACACGTGGCGGAGACATATAACTTCCATGAAGATCATATGACTATCTTCCTAAAGCTTGTTGCGGACTTATACCCAGTAAACCTGTGTTTTCGCTTGCCACAACAAACTTAGCAAATGTCCGATGGTTATCCAAAAATGAAGAGAAGCAAGTCCATTTTAATTTAAATTAAGATTGCTATTTATATAGGTTTTAGTTAGGTTTTGTTTAGGTTTTAGATAGGTATAATATAGGTTATACCTAATTAAGACCTAAACTATATCTAACCTAATAATAAGTTATACCTAACTTAATTCAAACATAAATCCAAATCAATTGTTAGGAGGTTGTTATTAAGATGATATTAAACAAAAAACTTAAAATATGGCTATATTAGAAGATGGTCCAAATGGTGGTTTCCGGGGTAAAGTTGGATCGATATATGGATACAATCGTATGGGGCAATGGATTATTCGGGGTGCAAGGAGGAAAAGTAGTAAACCTCCGACTGAAGCTCAGCGATTACATCGCCAAAAAATGAAGGCTGTCGGAAAATTTTGTGCAGAGAACAAAGCTGTCTTTGATTTTGGCTATGAGTTAAAAAAAGAAAATGGATCTAAATATGGTGCATTTCAGCTTGCGCAAAAGCATGTTTTCAATGATGTGTTGGCTTTTGATACTGACTATAATCCCGTCGTGAATTTTGAAAATTTGAACGTGTTTGTGGGGGATTTAATACCGCCTGAGGGTACTAAGGTGAGTGTGAGTGAAGGACGTATATTTTTGGAATGGATACCAAACCCAGCGTATGATGATGAAATTTATAAGTTAAATCTAGCATTTGTTAGCTTAAATGATTTCTGTTCCTTAAAACCAGCAGTTGCATCTGCTAAGGATGGTCAATGTTTCGTCAATGTACCAGTTGAATTAAATCAGAAAGCTGATTATCATGTCTACATCGGGTTTTGGGATACCTATCATGGTGCATTCTCAAATTCGACCTATTGTGGCGTCATTTAATAGGATTTTTCCACCTACTTGTGTATCTTTAACACTATGAATAAAATACAGGCGGTATTGTTCGATCTAGACGGTACGTTAATTGATTCGGAATATTTCTATTTCAAAAATTGGGCACCTATATTAAAACAGGAATTTAACCTTCAGATCAGCTATGAAGATTGGATTCGCGATTTTGCTGGACATACTTTAGCACATAATGTCAAGCGTCTTACCGAGGACTATGGCTACGACGTGACGGAAGAACATATGTGGAAGCGTACACGTGCGGCTTATGCCGATTCTAACATGAGCGATATAGAATTGATGCCTGGAGCACGAGAAATTTTAGCTTTTTTGAAAGCAGAAGATATCCGTATTGGGCTGGTGACCTCAAGTTATAGAAGCACTGTCGATACTGTTTTGGGCAAACATGAGCTTTTGGATTATTTTGAGTTTTTTGTCACGCGTGAGTGTGTGGAGTTGCCAAAGCCCGATCCTGAACCTTATCGTTTGGCATTGACACATCTGGGTCTACCAGCCGACCGCTGTGTGGCTATTGAGGATACATCGACAGGAAGTACATCGGCATTGGGAGCAGAATTACAGTTGATTGCAGTTACGAAGCAAGAGGTAGAACGTGCTAGACTAACAGCTGTTGATAACATTGTGGAAAACTTATTCGAGGCGAAAGCCCTGTTGGCGCACTGGATTTGAGGGTTGTAAAATCATTTAATCGTTTTAGCATTTGTATTTTTATTCGGATATATGTAATATTACCGAATTGTAAAGGGAACTCTGATTATGAACCGTAGAACCGCAATAAAGCAATTTTTCATTATAGCTGGCGGACTGACAATTTTGTCGTCCTGTCTGAATGATGGAGGTGCATCAATTGTATTAAATAAGCTGAAGATTTCGGCGGAAGATGAGCAATTTTTGGGCGATCTGGCTAACATCCTGATTCCGAAATCGGATACACCGGGAGGAAAGGATCTGAACCTGCATCTTTTCGTCATCAAAATGGTGGATGACTGTGAGTCGCCAGAAAATCAGGCTAAATTTGTCGCTGGTTTCAACAAATTGCGAAAACAGTTGAATTTAAAAAATAACAAAGAGACTGAGACCACTTTGGCGGGGTTAAAAGACCAAACCGACGAGAAGGCTTTTTTTGAGACCTTCAAATCGCGTGCAATTCAGGGGTATATGAACTCAGAATACGTGATGAAGAATAAGGTGATTTATAAACTTATTCCGGGTCCGTACAATGGTGCGGTAAAAGTTAAGGCATAAATAGCACATGGCAAATCTAAATATTGACAGTGAAAAAAACAGAACCTACGATGCGATCGTGATCGGTTCGGGAATTAGTGGCGGTTGGTCCGCAAAAGAGTTGTGCGAGAAGGGCTTGAAAACATTGGTTTTGGAACGTGGACGTGATGTACAACATATCAAGGATTACCCAACCACCAATATGATGCCTTGGGAGTTTGAACATCGGAACGAAATGCCTTTCAAAGTAAAAGAAGAGAATCCGATTGTCAGCAAATGTTATGCATTCCATGAGGATGCGGCCCATTTTTTTGTAAAAGACAAGGAACACCCTTATATTCAGGAGAAACCTTTTGACTGGATCAGAGGCTATCAAGTTGGCGGCAAGTCGTTATTATGGGCGAGACAGACGCAACGTTGGTCTGACTTTGATTTCGAAGGGCCAGCGAGAGATGGTTTTGCAGTAGATTGGCCGATACGTTATGCTGATTTGGCGCCTTGGTATGCTTATGTCGAAAAATTTGCCGGTATTGCAGGTAATCACGATGGACTTCCTGAATTGCCTGACGGTGAGTTTTTGCCAGGGTACCCCTTAAATATTGTCGAGAAGTATTTTAAAGAAAGCGTCCAAAAGAAATTTCCGGAGCGCAAAGTGATTTCAGCACGTTGTGCACACTTATCTAAACCAAATCAGATTCACATCGAACAAGGACGTGTACAGTGTCAGAATCGCGTACTTTGTCAGCGAGGATGTCCTTTTGGTGGATATTTCAGTTCCAATGCAACGACAATTCCTTGGGCGGCCAAAACCGGAAATATGACGCTACGTCCATTTTCGGTTGTTCATTCGATTCTCTATGATGAACAAAAGGGAAAGGCAGTGGGTGTACGTGTTATAGATACCAATACAAAAGAGGAAATTGATTTTTATGCCAAACTGATTTTTGTCAATGCGGCTGCAATCAATACTAATTTGATCTTATTGAATTCTAAATCGAACCGTTTTCCAAATGGTTTGGGTAATGATAGTGGTGTGCTCGGAAAATATGTTGCCTTTCACAACTATAGTGCACGCATTTATGCAGAGTATGAAGGGATGTTGGATTTTACGGCCGAAGGGCGGAATCCCGCCGGTGGAGGGTATATTCCACGTTTCAGAAACTTGCACAAACAGGAAACGGACTTTTTAAGGGGCTATGCTGCCGGTTTCGGAGCTTCACGTAGTAAAGAGTCTGATCGTTCGGGTTTAGGGCTAGATCTGAAGAACAATTTGTTGAATCCTAAATTAGGTGTTTGGCAGGTTGGATCTCACATGATGGGTGAAACGATACCAAAAGAATCGGGAATGGTTTCATTGGATAGCAGTAAGAAAGATGACTGGGGTATTCCTTTGTTAAAAATTGCTGTCGATTATGATGAGAATGATGAAAAAATGAAAAAGGATTACATTGCTGTCATGACGGAGATGTTTACGGATGCTGGCTTCACAAACATTCGCCCGGATTCACACTGGCAAGCTCCAGGTTTGGATATCCATGAAATGGGCGGTGCACGTATGGGGCACGACCCGAAAACTTCGGTATTGAATAAATGGAATCAGATGCATGCGGTGAAAAACGTTTTTGTCACAGACGGTGCAAGTATGACCTCGACATCAACACAAAATCCTTCATTGACCTATATGGCATTTTCGGCACGATCTGTCGATTATGCGATTAGCGAGATGAAGAAAGGAAATATTTAGTTTACAGGGGAAAGGTTTTGAAAATAAATCTTTCCTCTGTAAAATTAAAGTGCTATCTTTCCACCCGAATAGCACGCTAAAACCAAGAAAGAATAACCAAAAAGGAAAACAATAACGAATAAACAATTAATGAACAAATAAGTAATCAAAAAAAAGCAATTAAAAAACCAAAATAGGGAAACCAAAAAATTTTACAACAAAAGCAAAAGCGATTTAGCAGACTTTATTGCAAATTCTATGCGGCAATAATACCATAGACATTTGAACCCAGACGTTTTCTGTTAAGTGAAAGCAATGGAATATAGCAGGCAATTTTAAGAAAGCAGATCGATTTTAAAACGATCAATTAAGGGAAACTAAATTAAACTAGGCGTTCTAAGCATCTTTTTGCTAAAACGTTTTTATAAACCAAATCACTATTATAAATAATTAATAGACTGCCAGATTTAATCTATTACGATAGAGATGGGGATCAGGTATTCGTATTAATTATTGAAGATGATACTAATTAAACATGACCGTTTAAGCTTATCAAAGCTAAAACGTTTTATAAACCAAAATCACTAATTATATGAGCAGAATCGATTTAGAATCATTTGCCCGCTTAACGAAAAATACCAAGCTGTTTTTTTCGTTGGCTATTATCGCAGGGACGATACATCAGGCAAATGCGCATGTCATCGCCAAGAGGGAAGATCCAAAAGAGACCTTTACCCATAAGGTCGCTAAGTTTCAGGGTTTAATTAAAGGAAAGGTACAGGATGCAAAGACTGGAGAAGGGATCTCCGGTGTTTCGGTTACCGTCAAGGGATCAGCAAAAGGTACAACATCGGATGGCCAAGGTAATTTTGCCCTGCAAGCCAAGATAGGAGATGTCCTGGTCGTGTCGTCCATTGGTTATCGAACAAACGAAGTCAAAGTAATAGGAAATGCCCCGATTGATATTCGACTATCCGCGACAGAAGACCAATTGGAGGAGGTTATTGTTGTCGGTTATGGTACGCAAAAGAAAAGTGAAGTGACTTCAGCAGTGGCCTCTGTAAAAGAAAAGGATTTCAATCAAGGTGGTATGCGCAACCCAATGGATCTGGTGCAAGGTAAAGTTGCCGGGCTAAACGTGACGAGAACCCAGGGCAGTAATCCAAATGCTGGTTCAGATATCCAATTGCGGGGTATGGCCTCCATGAAAGGCGGAAACTCCCCGCTGATTGTCATTGATGGCATTCCTGGTGGAAATCTAGATTTGATCAAGCAAGGAGATATTGAATCCATAGACGTGTTAAAGGACGGATCTGCAGCGGCTATTTATGGGACGCGGGGTAATGGTGGTGTAATTTTAGTAACCACTAAAAAAGGCAAATCTGGAGAACCACGATTTGAATATTATACCTATGGTCAACATGAGTCTGTCGCAAAGAAACCTTCGATGCTGAGTGCGCAGCAATTTAGAGATTATGTGGTCAACGGACAGAATAAACCTGATCTTGACCTTGGCGCTTCAACAGATTTGTATGACGAATTGATCAATAAAGGTAATTTCTCAACATTCCATAATTTTGTTGCCAGCGGTGGTGGCGATAAATCCAACTACCGTGCTTCAATTAACTATGAAAATGCCGAAGGCATTGCTAAACAGAATGGACGTCAGCAATTTGGCGGTCGTGTCAATTTTTCGCAAACTGGATTAAAAGATCGATTGACTTTCTCCGGTAATATTGCTGCCAATTTCAATAAAGCAGATCTTTTGGGTGGAAAAACGGAATATTTCGAACAGGCGATCCAGCGTAATCCAACTGCTCCACTATACAATCCCGATGGAAGTTTTTACCAAACCCAGGGTTATAATAATTTTAATCCGCTGGATCGTATGGCCAACCGTGTAGATCAACGCAATCAGGAAACTTTTTCGGGAGACGCACGTATGAAACTCAAGATTATAGAACCATTGAGCATCTCAGCCTTCGGATCCTATCTTAGAAATAATTGGAACGATCGTCAATTTCGTTCGATAAAAGATTGGGACCAACGCCAAAATTCTGAGTATCAGGGTATGGGCTATGCTTGGAAAAGAAATGAGTTGAATTGGTCCAAGACCTTTGAAACAACAATTGATTACAACCAGACATTCAACGACAAGCATAATATAACGGGTTTACTCGGTTACAGTTTTCAATATAATGGTTATGAGCGGTTTGAGATGTCCAATAATGGTTTTACAACAGACGCTTTTCAAGATTGGGACATGGGAAGTGGTACGGCTCTGACAAATACCAAATTGCCAAGACCATCGATGGGCTCATTTAAGGAAGACAATAAATTGATTGCTTTTTTTGGACGGGTAAATTATAATTATGACCAAAAGTATTTTGTGAGTGCAATTCTTCGCCGAGAGGGATCTTCGCGATTTGGTGCTAATCATAAATGGGGTAATTTCCCTGCCATTTCTGCGGGATGGACCATTACAAACGAAGACTTTTTCTCCAATAAAGACCTTGTCAACAATCTGAAGCTCCGTGTGGGGTATGGGGTAACCGGTAATCAGGGCTTCCCAAATTACAATTCGTTGATCTTGTTGGGAACAGGTGGGGTATATCCGCAGGATGGCATCTATTATCAAACGTATGGACCGACACAGAACCCCAATCCCGACTTAAAATGGGAACAAAAAGCCGAATTGAATATCGGGCTCGATTTTGGTTTGTGGAATAACCGACTAACAGGGTCTCTAGATGTCTATAATCGTAAAACCAAAGATTTATTATACCAATATAAGGCGCAACAGCCAGCCTATGTGAGTACAAACATTTGGTACAATGTAGGCGAGGTTTCGAATAAAGGTGTTGAGTTGCAATTGTCTGGAGTTCCAATTCAAAAAGAAGATTTTAAATGGACGGTGGATTTTGCGGGAAGTTATCAAAAGAATAAACTCGTTACCATGTCCAATGATATCTTTAAGAGTAATTGGATGACTTTTGGCGGTCTGCCCTCTCCAGGTAATCTCGGAGATGCCATTCGTCTTGAAGAAGGCGGTGAAATTGGTTCCTTCTATGGAAAACGTTATGCGGGTCTGAATGATGCTGGAGAATGGCTCTTCTATAAAGCTGACGGCTCCAAGGCTACCATTGCGGATATAAATGATAATGATCGCGCCTATATTGGAAATGGTGTTCCCAAATTCAATGCGTCGCTAGGTAACCGGTTTGCCTATAAGGGCTTCGATCTGACCGTATTTTTCAGAGGGAAATTTAAGTATGATATTTTAAATACAGCGGATATGTTCTTTGGTAATCAAAAATGGTTGCCTAATAATGTTTTCGAAAGTGCTTTTACTAAACATGCCGACCTTAAACAGGATCCACAGTATTCGGATTACTACCTTGAGAATGGAAGTTTTGTGAAACTGGATAATATTACATTGGGATATAACTTTAAACTAAAGACTGATTATATCAAAAGTCTATATGTATATGCGACAGGGAGAAATATCGCAACCATGACCAAATATACGGGGATTGATCCAGAGTTGCAGGATACAGGTTTTGAAGCAGGGATTGATTCGCGCAGTTTCTATCCAAGAACAAGATCTTGGACAATTGGTTTAAATGTTGGATTTTAAAATAGTAAGGTTATGAAAAAAACAAATAAATATTTATTCGCCATCCTGAGCACTGTTACCTTAGGTATCTCTTTTAGTTCCTGCACCAAGTTGGATGAGACAGTGTATAGTAAGATCAAGGATGATAATTTTTATAAGAATAAACGGGAGGTTATGCAAGCTGCGCTCCGCCCTTTTACACATATGCAGGCCTGGCTTGCACCTACAGGTGGAAATGGCTTTTATTATCATTCCGAATTAAGTGCCGATCAGGTGGCCTGGCCGCAAAAGGGACGCCATGGATATGACGGTGGAGACCATATCCGGCAGCACTATCATACCTGGACAAGCAATGAAAGCCGAATGCGTGGGGCCTGGGAGTTGATGTGGGGCGGCGTTGGCTATGTCAATAATGCTATTCAGGATATTGAGAAATTGGATATCGCTAAAATTGCGGATCTGACAGAGGATGAACGCACGCAAATACTTGTGCAATTAAAAGTAATGCGGGCATTTCACTACATTAAGATAATGGATCTTTGGGGCAACGTTCCCATCGTGACAAAGGTAGCCGATCCAATTAACCCTGAAACCAGACCGAGAACAGAGGTCTTTGCATTTGTACAAAAGGAGCTGGAAGAAAATGTTGGGAAATTACCTAAAACTTCAGCAAGTAATATTGGTCAAGTGTCTATGGCTGCTGGTTATGCCATGCTGGCCGAACTCTATCTTAATGCAGAGAAATGGTCGGGTAAAGCGATGAATGATGAATGTATCGCTGCTTGTGATAAGATTATTTCCGGACAGGCTGGCGGCATTGGAGGGGCTCCCAAATTGAGCCCTGATTTGAATGCATTGTTCAGTAATACCAATTCGGCGAATCCGGAATCCTTATTTCAATTTCAATATAGCAGACAGGCGGGGTTTACATTCGATTGGTCGGGATTCTATATGAGTTATGACTATATGAAGGAAGTGCTCAAAGTTGGTTACGGTGGATGGAATGCATTTGTTGTTATCCCTACCGCATTTAATGCCTATGCTGAAAATGACTTGCGGAAGAAAGAATGGTTTTTGTTTGGACCACAATATAAATACGGCACCACTACACCTGTATTGGGAACGGAAGAGTATTCAGGTAAACCGCTGGTGTTTGTCAATTCGATCCGCAGAGAAAGCGAAGGTGATAAAACTTCAGAAGGTGGTATGACAAAAGGAGAAGAGAATTCTGGAGCTCGATTTAATAAATATAAATCAGGTACCTTGGACGATGCCAACTACTGGGAGAATGATTATATTATTTATCGTTTAACGGAGATCTATTTCGATAAAGCTGAAGCACTTATGCGTAAGAATGGTGGAAAAGCCAGTAGTGAGGCTGTGGAGTTGGTCAATGAATCCAGAAAAAGAGCATTTAGTAAGGCTGACTGGCCTATGGCGCAGTATACTGTCGCTACATTGACGCTGGATGAATTACTGGCGGAACGGGGACGTGAATTTATTTTTGAAGGAAAGCGCCGGACAGATCTAATCCGATTCGGAAAATATATATCCGGATCTTGGTGGGATCATAAAGCTACGAACGATAAGAATAAAGAACTATATGCGGTACCGATGGATCAATTGGCAATCAATCCCAATTTAAAACAAAACCCTGGTTATTAATGTTCAGGAATAGTAGATGCCGTATAGGTATCTACTATTCTTTTACCTAAAACACATGAAAAGATATTTTACGTTGTTTCTTTTGAACTTTATTGGTGTAACCTTATTTGCACAGAAAAATAATTTTCAGAACTATGCTATCCAAACTTTAGATAGCATCTATAGCAAGTTTGGAAATACCAAGAATCAGCTCTTGGCTGAAAAATATCCCTTTGATGAAAACTTTAAAGCTGATTATCTGGATAATAATCAACAGGCAGCGCAGCAAAAGAAATATGCTTATCTATGGCCTTTCTCGGGTAGTTTCTCGGCTGTAAATGCCTTGATGGAATTGCCAAAAACAAAAAAGGCATTTCAGTTCATACTTGACAAAAAAGTCCTGGTTGGGCTACAGGAATATAGGGATGAAAGTCGGTCGCCGGTTGGTTATGCTTCTTATTTAAATACAGCTCCTCCCTCGGATCGTTTTTATGACGATAATATCTGGTTGGGTATCGATTTTACCGATAGCTATATCCATACAAAAAAAATAAACTACCTGTCTTCGGCCAAAGAGATCTGGAATTTTGTAAAGAGTGGGGAGGATGATAAACTCGGCGGTGGCATTTATTGGTGTGAACAGAAAAAGGAATCTAAAAATACCTGTTCGAATGCACCAGCAAGTGTATTTGCACTTAAGTTATTTATGGCAACCAATGATAGGTCCTATCTGCAAGAAGGGGAACGTCTTTATGAATGGACAAAAAGAAATCTTCAGGATCCCGAAGATAAGTTATACTGGGACAATATGCAGCTCAATGGAAAGATTGGAAAAGCTAAGTTTTCGTACAACGCCGGACAAATGTTGCAGGCAGCAGCCCTGCTTTATAAGTTAACGAAAAATAAACGGTACCTTGAGGATGCACAACAGCTGGCTGAGGCCTGTCTAGGCTATTTTTTCGAAACGGATGCGAAATTGAATTTCCCAAAATTGAAAAATAGCAATTTGTGGTTTCATGCCGTAATGATGCGTGGTTACATCGAGCTCGCTGCGGTGAATGGCGACCAAAGGTATCTCACCGTTTTTGCGAAAAATCTTGAATTTGCCTGGCAGCATATGCGCGATCAAGCAGGGCTTTTCAGTCCAGACTGGACCCTGAAGGATCAGCATAAATCGAAATGGCTGCTCGATCAGTGTGCTTTTGTCGAAATGTACGCACGGTTGGCAAAAGCTGGGTATTAAAATCGATGTAAAACGGTATAAGGTTAAGACGCTGAAAATAATTTTTCAGCGTCTTTTTTTTGTTCTGTAACATATTGGTTAGAGAGATTAAATAATGTTTACTTAACATAATAGATGCTGTAAAATTTCTATTTGAACACCACCGTGGATATCATAAAAAAGGAGAAACCGACGATTACTTTTGTGCATTTCGACCAACCTGATGGTGTAGGCCATAATATCGGGCACAACACACCGGAATATTATGCCGAACTAAAACAGGTCGACAGACGTATTGGTACTTTGCAGCAAGCTGTAAAAGATGCGGGAATAGCAGACGAAACAATTTTTGTTATTGCTGCGGATCATGGTGGTACCGGAAAAGGACACGGTGGTAAATCGCTGGCCGAGGTGGAGATTCCTTGGGTAATGACCGGACCAGGTGTGCCAAAAGGAAAAGAAATCAAGGAAACTTTGATGATTTATGATATCGCGCCTACGTTAACTTGGTTGCTTGGTGCACCGCTTGATGCCGCTTGGCGCGGACAGGCAATCAAAGCATTCCAACAATAGTTTTTTCCCGTCAAACAAAAAGCCCCAAAGNNCTTTGGGGCTTTTTGTTTGACGAATCGTCAATATTATATATCTACGACCACATCCATTTTGAAGTCGTCATCTTTTAGATGGACAATTTCCGTTGCTTTTTCGTAGTTAGTTGATTTCTTGGAGAAGAAGTCATGTTGTGTCGTTTCAGTATTCAATCCATTCAATACGATTGGGTTGACTTGTTTTACTTCGAAGATCGGATCAAAGCCCAAATTCATCAATGCTTTGTTGGCATTGTAACGAACATATTCTTTTACCTCTGCAGTTAAACCAACTTCAGTGTAGATCTCTTCTGTATATTTCAGCTCATTTTCATACAAATTGTAAAGCAAGGCCAAGAAACGAGCTTTTACCTGATCTTGATTTTTTAATTTTTTGAATTGATCTTGGGCTATTAATCCAACGAATACACCGTGAATGGATTCGTCTGCGATAATTTTCTTAATGATATCGGCAGAAGCAACCATTTCACCTTGTCCACATAACCATAATGGCAAGAAGAATCCTGAATAAAATAAGAATGACTCCAATAATACAGATGCAGCCATCGCCATATAAATCTCCTCGTCCGAAGCATCTTCTTTATCGATCGCGCGGTAGTAACCATCAATCGTTTCTGCTTTGTATTGAAGATATTTATTTTGTTGAACCCATTCGAAAATGTCGTTTATTTCGGCGGTTGTAGAAACTGTCGTGAAAATAGTGGAATACGATTTTGCGTGGATAGCTTCCATCATACACATATAGGACAATACAGCTTTATTCTGTAATGTATCGATATGATCGATGATTTTAGGCATACCTGTGTGGCTTTGAAGGGTATCCAATAAGGTTAATCCTCCTAAAGCTTTTTTATACGCATCTTTCATTTCTGGGCTGATACGTTTCCAGCTATCGATATCTTTTGAAGGAATGTATTCCGTATCGATCCAGAATTGACGGATATTTTGTTCCCAGAACATCAATACATAATCGTTCTCAGGGGTATTCCAATTGACAGCTTTATATGTTTTACTCATTTTTAGTTTAAAGTATTAGGCATTTATTATCACGTATTTGGATTGTTGATTTTAGATAAGCCAAAAGCCGCCAATGGCGTAGGCAACTTTTGACTTTCTCCCATTATATATCCAAATACTAAAATCTCAAAATTAAGCTGAACAAGAGACACATTCGTCGATGGTCGATTTTCTTGTCCGTGTATAATAAAGGGATTTCAACCCCAATTTATGTGCATAGATATAATATCTAGACAAATCTCTTGTCGAATCCTTTGAGTTTGTATGCAAAATTGTAGATACACCCTGATCAATATGGCGTTGGATAACCGAGATCAATTTTAAGACCTTGAATTGATCCATATCATAAGCCGATTTGAAATAGAAATAATTATCGTTTGTCAAGTATGGCATTGGATAGTAAGTTGTACTATCTCCATACTCACGTACCTCAATGATATCGACGATTGGCATAACTGATGCGGTTGCATTCATGATATACGAAGTCGATTGATTTGGAGCAATAGCCAAGCGGTAAGCATGATAAATACCATGTTCTTTGATTTTCGCTTTTAATTCCAACCAATCTTCGACTGTTGGAATATGTATTCCTTCAAATAACTCCGTTACCTTAGCTGTTTTAGGCATGTAATCGCGGTTTATGTAATTGTTGAAATACGTACCATCGGCATAGGCTGATTTTTCAAATCCAACAAATGTTTTACCACGTTCTTTGGCAATTTCCATCGATGCTTCCAATGAATAATAGTTCATCATCATAAAGAAAGTATTGGCAAAATCCAGTGCTTCGTTAGATTCATACATGATGAAGCTTTTTGCAAGGTAACCATGGAGGTTCATTGCACCTAGCCCTACAGAATGCAACTCGCGGTTTGCTTTTGCAATAGATGGAACCATATCGATATTGGTCACGTCTGTAACGACAGTCAAAGCGCGCATAGCCGTTTTTACGGTCTCTTTGATACGTTTGTTGTCCATTACAGTCGCGATATTTAAGGAGCCTAAGTTACAGGAGATACCATAACGGATCGTGTCCTGTTTGCCATAGATCTCAATATCGGATACTTGAGATACTTGCATGATTTCAGTACACAAGTTCGAGAATTTCACTTGACCGATTTCATTCAATGCATGGACACGGTTGGTGTTCTCTTTGAAGAAAATATAAGGATATCCTGA
Organism: Sphingobacterium sp. UBA865; assembly: GCF_002295765.1. Lineage (NCBI taxonomy): Bacteria > Pseudomonadati > Bacteroidota > Sphingobacteriia > Sphingobacteriales > Sphingobacteriaceae > Sphingobacterium > Sphingobacterium sp. UBA865. Next base: position 130,130 of record NZ_DBGB01000031.1, read on the forward strand.
TTCTTTTTGTGTCTGAGCAATTTTAACTAAAAGGTGACGAGCATTGATTTTTTTCTTTTTCACGTTTGGATTCGTGATCAATTCGTCGTACATTTTGTCCATATCCATCTCATCCAAGAATTGTCCATACTCTTGCATCACCGTATGTGGGTAGATCAAATAGCATGGTTCATCTTTTTCTGCCAATTCCATGAATTTATCGGGAACGATGATACCGATCGACAATGATTTGATACGTACTTTCTCGTCAACGTTGATTTTTTTACAATCTAAAAATTCTTCGATGTCAGAGTGGAAAATATTGAGGTATACTGCACCAGCACCCGGACGTTGTCCCAACTGGTTAGCATATGAGAATGTATCTTCCATAATCTTCATGATTGGAAGTACACCGCCGGCACGGCCTTCAACACCTTTGATAGCTTCTCCGCGAGCACGGATTTTAGAGATATTGAACGATACACCACCGCCGATAGAAGACAACTTCATGGCGGAATCAACAGCGTAACCGATACCATTTAAGTTGTCGCCGATTTCATCCAAGAAACAAGATACCAATTCACCCGAGCGTTTCTTTCCTGCATTCAAGAATGTAGGGGTCGCTGGCTGATATTCTTGATTGATCATGATTTCTGCGTACTCAATTGCTTTCTGAACACCTTCTTCTCTTGCTAAGAACAAGGAAACAGCAACTACACGGTCTTCATAACGCTCTAAAAATTTCTCGCCAGAGTCATCACGTAAAGCGTAGCTCTGGAAGAATTTGAATGCCGCCATAAAAGATTCGAAACGGAATTTCTTCGCATAGACATAGTTGAATACCGTTTCCATTTCTTCAAATGTAAACCATTGGTAAAAGTCAATATAATAGTTGTTTTCTACCAAATAGTCTATTTTTTCTTTTAATGTATAAAAGAACACGGTGTTCTTATTTACATATTCCAAGAAATATGCACGAACCGCTTCCTTATCTTTATGTAAGCTGAATTCGTCATCATGCTTAATCATGATTTCATTATTAAGCAATATCCAGTTTTTTGCTACTTCGTTTGCTACCATCGCAAAAGTTCTTTAAGATGTCAATAAATTGATTAATATCTTCCATTGTTCCGGACAGTTCAAATTTGAACGCCAGTGGAATGTCGAAATCCTGTGAAATGCGATCAGCTGCTAGACCAAAATTCGGTCCCCAGTTGCGGTTGCCACTGGAAGTAACAGAATAAATATTTTTAGCTTCGCGTTTCATGAATTCTTTTGTGTTTTCGGGCACTTGTCCAAAATTTGTGGTGAAAGTGACCAAATGACCAGGGGCTTTTACCGTTAAATCGGCGGTGATCTTATGGATTTGCCAACCCGTTATCTGCGCTACTTTATCCATAAAACGTTGTACGTTCCCCGTTCTGGAATCATAATAAATGTGTATCATGTCACTGTTTAATTTTAATGATACGCTGAATTTATTAAAGTGCAATGGCAGCCAATTCCTCTGGTTTAAAGCCAATGATACGGTGTTGAATCTCTTCATTTTCCAACACAATTACCGTAGGAACTGTGCGGATTTTGAATCTTGCGGCCAAGTCTGGTTCATCAAAAGGATTAACCGTTTCATATTGGATACCTTTTTGATCCAAATAAGCCGATACTTGCGCACAAGGAGCACAATCGTTTTTCTCAAATTTGATAATTCTTGCCATGTTTACTTGTTTATTTTTTTATTCCAATCTTTATAGAAAAACTCGGTACGAAGTTAATGGTATCAATTTTAATCGGGGAGACCAGATTGAAGGTTAATCTAGCCATTAAAAATAGACAATTCGTCAAAAAGAAAAGTCTGTGTTTCGATACTTAAAAACTTCGTTGAGTTGCCAATTCTTTCATTAGCTTAACAAATATCTTATATTTTCTTTCGATGCGGTAGTTTGACTTTTCCACATTTTGGGCAAAAGTTTATCAGAGAATGCGTTTGCTGCAGATTAGTGTTTGTAAGTTGTTGTTTTTCTGTGTTTTATAAATGTGGATAACTTTAAATTCGTAATTTTTACCACTATTTTACAAATGATTTAAGTTTAATTTTACTGTCATAAAAAAGCTATAAAACTTGCTTTTTTATGAAATTTTTATTATCTTATTTTGCCCTAATTTGAAAAATAAATTTATGAAGAAACTATTCTATGGTCTCTTGCTTCTAACGTCGCTACAGACGCAAGCGCAGGAAAACATTACCTTTCAAAAACCCTCTACTGAAATTTTGGCCTTAGCCGATTATGTGCGCCCCCCTCAGATAAAAATTTCTAGCGATAGAAATTGGATGTTATTTACGTTCCGGCCTACGTATAAAAGCCTGGCAGACTTAGGCCAGGAAGAAATGAAACTGGCGGGATTGCGGATCAATCCAAAGACCAACATGGAAAGTTCAACTATCTTTTACGATAAGATTGCCTTGAAAAAAATAGGACAAAATATGGAATTTTCCGACTTCACGGGAATGCCCGAAAAAGCGGCGATGGCCAATTTTGTGTTCTCTCCAGACAATAACCGTTTGGCATTTAGCAATACAAATGAAAGCGGAACTGCCTTATTTGTCATTGATCTTGCAACGCGAAATGTCAAACAGTTGACTGCTTACAATTTGAACGGAACATTGACAGCACCATTTCAGTGGCTGAGAAATTCTTCCGGTTTAATAATAACAAGCCTGCCAAAGGATAGGGCGGCACTGTTGGATCCTTCAAAAGATTTGCCGACAGGACCTATTGTCTCAACAAGTGATGGGAAGGTATCCCAATTGAGGACATACCAAGACCTGCTTAAAAATCCGCAGGATGAAGTGAATTTTGAAACATTGGTACAATCCAACCTTGAACTTGTAGATCTGGACGGCAAGATTTCTTCCTTTAAAGATAAAGCCATTTATACAGGGATCAGCTTCTCACCGGATGGAGAATATGTGATGGTCACGACCATTACAAAACCTTATTCCTACGTAGTTCCGGTTTCGTCTTTTCCACAGCAGGTTCGAATTTATGATCGGTCGGGCAAGGAAATAGCGCTGGTGAATGAGACCCCCTTGACAGAGGTAATGCCGAAAGGTTTTTCGTCGACACGATCGGGAAAACGGGCCTGGCATTGGCGGAGTGATCAGCCAGCTACGTTGGCTTATGTAGAAGCCTTGGATGGCGGGGATGCGAACAAACCTGCGGAGTTTCGTGATGCCTTATATACTTTATCTTACCCTTACAATGGTGCGGGAAAGCTTATTTTTAAAATCAAAGACCGTTATGCTGGTGTAACATGGGGGAATGATAAATATGCATTGATCAATTCGCAATGGTATGATACGAGAAATGCAAAAACTTTTGTGGTGAATCCTTCCTCGGGAGAATCTAAACTATTGCATGACAGGAACAGTCAGGACGTCTATAATGATCCGGGAGATGTGTATATGGAAAAAAATAGTTTAGGCACTTATTCGATGTATATAGATAAGGATAAAGCGTTGTTTGTAGGTAAGGGTTTTACTAAAAATGGCGAGTTTCCTTTTGTGGATGAGCTTGATCTGCATTCATTGAAGAAAAAACGCATCTACACTGCTCCAGCATCTGAAATGCAAGAACGTATCGCCCAACTCGTGAACCCTAAAACTGGTGATCTGTTGATTTCGCTTCAGTCAGCATCGTTTTATCCGAATTATTTCATGAAAAATATGAAATCGGGGAAACAGGTGACGCTCACCACGTTGGAAAACCCGTTTAAATCGTTGGAAAAAGTTCATAAAGAGATTTTAAAATACAAGCGCAAGGATGGAGTCGAACTTTCTGGAACATTATATTTACCTGCCGGTTATGATTTTACGAAGAAAGAGAAGTTGCCTCTGCTAATGTGGGCTTATCCACGGGAATATAAGGATAAGAATACAGCCGGACAAAGCACGGCCAATCCGAAGGAGTTTACCTTCCCAAGTTATGGCTCTTTTATCTACTGGGTATCGAAGGGCTATGCTGTATTGGATAATGCGGCCTTCCCTATTGTTGGAGAGGGAACAAAAGAACCGAATGATACCTTTATTGAGCAACTTGTGGCAAATGCCGAAGCTGCAATTGATGCGGTAGATCATTTGGGTTATATCGATCGGAAAAAAGTTGCTGTGGGTGGGCATTCCTATGGTGCGTTTATGACAGCACATCTGTTGTCCAATTCAAAATTGTTTGCCGCAGGAATTGCGCGTTCTGGAGCATACAATCGGACCTTAACACCATTTGGTTTTCAGAGTGAACAACGAAACTTCTGGGATGATCCAACCTTGTATATGACCATGTCTCCATTTGTGAGTGCTGATCGGATGAAAACCCCACTTTTGTTGGTTCACGGCGGAGCCGATAATAATCCCGGAACATTCACCCTGCAGACGGAACGCTATTTCCAGGCCCTGAAAAATTTGGGAGCTCCCGTGCGTATGGTCATTTTACCACGCGAAGCTCATGGATATGTCGCCAAAGAAAATATCTTCCATTTACTTTGGGAGCAGGATCAATTTTTGGAAAAATACCTTAAAAAATAACCGGTCGATTAACCAGAAGCAATAGTGTTAAGGTGTACAAGGATTCAATGTAAAAGAAGGTGTCTAAAAAGTAAAAACAAACCCTCTGAGAATTGAATATTTGAAAAGTACCTGTATAGGGATTCGGTAAAAATTCAATATAAAAGGGGCTATCCACCTTTGGACTGCCCCTTTTATATTGAATGAAGTATTTGTTTTATTGATTTGTGTTTTTTTTACTAAAGTATCAATAGAATCAATCGTTTGGTTTATCGCGAAATGCAACGAGTTCATTGGTCTGAATAAACCTTGCGCTTCCATTTATACAATGGTAGACTTGCGTAATCATAAATAAGTTTTTTTGCTATTTACTTACTTTAACCGTAAATGGAACGACATACTGTCCCCACTCCAAAGAAATAGTTCCTTGCGGAGTAGCGTTGATCTTAAATTGTTCCTGTGAGGTACTTGCAGTAGCGTTGCTTACGGAAACGCGGAGCGCATCTTCGTTGGCATCATATTTTGTTCCCCACTGATTCCACACTTTATTAAACATAATTGTTGTTTCGTGTTCCCCAGGGATGCTGTAAAGGCCATATTTACCAGCAGCTAATTTCTTGCCTTCAACCAATACATCTTTATTAAATTCGATGGTGGTCGCTTCATTTGCTCCAGTACGCCATACAATACCGATAGGGGCGATATCAACACCAAGCTGACGACCTTTCAATGAAGGGCGGCTATAATTAATGTCAATCGTGACACCATCGGTGGTGGTTACCTTAGTGTTGTCTGGAGGACTTGGGCGTTTACTTTTGTCGGTCTGAGCAAAAGTAAGTTGACCTATTAAGGTCAGAATCGTTAAAATTAGTACTCTCATTTTTCGTATAGTATTGATTAAACAATTAAACTTAGATAAATTACTTTTTATATGCAATATGCCTTTGGTCAAATAAAAATAATTTATCGCTCTCTCCTAAGCTATTGAATATCTTTTAATAACGGAAATATACGATTTTTTAGGTTATGGAATTGTTCGTTTTTTTGAAGGCTTTGAGTGGGATATTTTGGTTATATAAACGAGAAAAGCCAGTGATTCATATCCTGGCTTTTCTCGTTTATACCTATTATTTATACAAGATATTCAAATAGTGTCTGGTCTTTATTGATTTCAATGACATCAAACTTATATTCTTTCATGCGTTCAATCAGTGTTTCGTAATCCTCAGGCTTGTTGAGCTCAATGCCGACTAGCGCTGGACCTCTTTCGCGTTCTGTTTTTTTGATAAACTCAAAACGGGTAATATCATCCTTAGGCCCCAATACTTCGGAAACGAAGAGTTTTAAGGCGCCTGGACGTTGTGGGAAACGAACGATAAAATAATGCTTGTACCCTTCGTAAAGTAGAGACAATTCTTTGATTTCACTCATGCGGTCGATATCGTTGTTTCCACCGGATATGATGCAGACGACTTTCTTACCTTTAATTTCATCTTTGTGAAATTCAAGAGCGGCCACGGATAGAGCGCCTGCAGGCTCAACGACAATTGCATCCTTATTGTACAGCTCTAGGATACAGGTACAGATCTTTCCTTCGGGAATAGAGCGTGTATCATCCAACAATTGTTTGGCAATTTCAAATGTCGTTGCACCGATTTTTTTAACAGCTGCCCCATCAACAAATTTGTTGATATGCTCGAGCTCGATCGGTGCGCCGTGAGTCAAGGCCGCTTGCATGGAGGGGGCTCCTTCGGGTTCAACACCATAGCATTTGATTGCGTTGTTTTTACTTTTTAGGTAATAGCTCGCTCCCGCGGCAAGTCCACCGCCACCAATTGGGATAAATATGGCGTCCATATCGGGAAGATCTTGTAAAGCTTCAACGGCTACAGTACCCTGTCCTTCCACAACTTTGAGATCATCAAATGGCGGAATGAAAGTCATGCCATGCTCTGCTGTATAAGCCAGCGCTGCTTTTTGGCAGTCATCAAAAGTGTCTCCGGTCAAGATAATTTCTACATTGCCGTTACCCCACATTTCCGTTTGTGAAATCTTTTGGCGTGGTGTCGGCCCCGGCATAAATATCACGCCTTTGATGTCGAGTTTATTGCAGGAGAAAGCAACGCCCTGAGCGTGGTTGCCTGCGCTGGCACATACAACGCCACGTTGTCGCTCTTCCGCTGTTAAGGAAATAATTTTATTGTAGGCACCGCGTAATTTATAGGAACGTACGACTTGTAAATCTTCCCGTTTGAGATAGACTTCGGCACCGTATTTTTCGGACAAATGCCGATTATATTGAAGCGGTGTTCTGTTGACCACAGACTTGATGCGGTCAAGTGTAGCTTCTGAATTGATGTTTAAGGTTGATAGATTCATTGTTAGATGATTGCCTAGTTAAGGTAGCAAATAAAACGCAGATATTCGCTGTTATATGAGAGATTCTACCTATACAGTGTTTAAATTGAGTTGATTTTGAATGGAAGATCGTTTGTACGTATGATAAAATAATAATTAGCAACGTATCATTTGGATCCTTTTAAAAAAATGTATTTATGATAAAAAAAGGCTGCATCTGCAGCCTTCCTTTTTTTATATTTTTTCTTGGATGAGGCTTTTTAGGTCATCATCACAAATATTTTTCTTTTCGTCGGCCAAAACCAAGAAACGTTGATAGCAATCAGCTAAATCATCTTTTTCAAGATGGAAGCCTAAACGCTCCAAATGGTGCTTAAGGGCATGTCTTCCTGAACGTGCAGTTAAGATAATATCAGCTTCAACCAAACCAACATCTTCTGGTCTGATGATCTCATAGTTCTCACGGTGTTTTAGGAAACCATCTTGGTGAATCCCCGAGCTGTGTGCGAAGGCGTTGCGACCAACGATCGCTTTATTCGGTTGTACAGGCATGTTCATCATTTCACTTACCTTGCGCGATAAGTACGTAAACATGCGGCTATCGATGTTTGATGTCAAGCTTCCAAACGACTGGTTGTGCACTTTAAGGATCATGGCTACTTCTTCAAGTGACGTGTTTCCGGCACGCTCACCGATACCGTTGATGGTACATTCCACCTGACGGGCTCCATTTTGAATCGCAGCGATAGAATTTGCTGTTGCAAGTCCCAAGTCATTGTGACAATGTGCCGAAATAATGGCCTGATCGATATTGCGTACATTCTCCTTGAGGTAATTGATTTTTGAGCCATATTGGTCTGGCAGACAATAACCGTTTGTATCGGGGATATTGACTACCGTAGCACCGGCAGCAATCACCGATTCAACCATTTTAGCTAGAAATGCCAAGTCTGCGCGACCCGCATCTTCTGCATAAAACTCGACATCTTCCACATAGGATTTGGCATGTTTTACAGCCGCGACGGCACGTTCTAAAATTTCTTCTCTTGTGCTGTTGAATTTATATTTGATATGCATGTCCGAAGAACCAATACCCGTATGGATACGTGGGCGTTTGGCATATTTTAATGCCTCGGCAGCTACGTCAATATCGTTTTGATTGGCACGGGTCAATGCACATATAATGACATCGTTTACCGCTTTAGATAATTCGACGACCGATTGAAAATCACCAGGGCTAGACACTGGGAAACCGGCTTCGATAATATCCACCCCTAGTTTTTCCAGGTCTTTAGCAATCTCAATTTTCTCTGGAGTAGTTAATTGGCAGCCTGGTACCTGTTCGCCATCACGTAAAGTGGTGTCGAAAATGTAAAGATGATTAGGATCGTGTAACATAATTTCTTAATTCAAAAGATTTACAAATTAAAAAGGGTATACTATTTAATAAACTCCAATACTTTTTCACCCATTTCCTGAGTACCTAAGATTTTTGAAGCTTCTGTGCTGCTGTTGGCAATATCACCGGTTCTCCAACCAGCTTTTAATGTTTCTGCAACAGCATTGGTAACCGCTTTAGCTTCCTCCTGTAGACCAAAGCTAATATCAAGCATCAAGGCAGCAGATAAAATTGAAGCCAATGGATTTGCTTTATTTTGACCAGCGATATCGTGTGCAGAGCCGTGGATAGGTTCGAAGAAGCCTGTGCCATCACCTACGGAAGCAGAAGCCAACATACCCATCGAGCCTGCGATCTGTGACGCTTCGTCTGTCAGGATATCACCAAAAAGATTGGCTGTCAATACCACATCGAATTTCTTTGGATTTTTCACCAATTGCATGGCCGCATTATCGATAAACATGTGCTCGGTTTCAACATCCGGATATTCTTTTGCGATTTCCTGGACAACTTCTCTCCACAGGCGGGATGTTTCCAATACATTGGCTTTATCAACAGAGCATAGTCTTTTGTTACGCGTGCGTGCTGCATCATAAGCTTTACGTGCGATACGCTCAACCTCGTAACGGTGATAATTCATCAAGTCTGAAGCAAAGGTATTATCCTCATTGCGATTTTTCTCACCAAAATAGACATCACCTGTCAGTTCACGGAAGAAAAGAATATCTGTACCTTGAAGAATTTCGGGCTTTAAACTCGAAGCATCCAATAACTCATCGAATAAAAGGATTGGACGAAGATTTGCGTAAAGACCTAGTTCTTTACGGATTTTCAACAAGCCTTGTTCAGGTCTTACCTTAGCAGAAGGATCATTATCATACTTAATATGGCCAATGGCGCCGAAAAGGATCGCATCAGAAGCTTTTGCTTTAGATAATGTCTCATCAGGAAGCGGGTTGCCTGTCGCTTCAATTGCAGTATGGCCCATGATAGCTTCATCAAAGCTGAACTCATGACCATAATTTTCACCTATTTTTTCTAAAACTTTTTTACCCCAAGTTGTTACTTCTTGGCCGATGCCATCTCCAGGTATGATTAAAATATTTTTCTTCATTGTATTTTTAATATTGAGCTATCAGAGATAGGTCTAATGAAACTTTGGAAAATAGGCCTAAAACCTATTGAGTTATCTTTATTTTTGACTTTTGATTTCCAGTGTTTTCCGATATCTTGATTCTCTTTTTATTTTTTTGTTCTTATTTTCGAATTAATTGAAGTTTTCCACAATTTTTATGTTGATAAAGTTTCTTTTTTGTGGATAACTTCGGATATAGCCTTTACTTCTCCCTTTTCCAACACGATTTTATTGTCAATGCACGTTGGTAGCTGGGTTTGGAAGTGACCTACATAAATGAGCGTCTGGCCACTTTTACTGAGGTCATCGATGACGTCGTTGAAATACTGGGTCTGCTCTTTATCTAAGCCCTGACAAGGTTCGTCCAAAATCAGCAATTCTGGATGTTTCACGATCGTGCGGGCCAATAGGACCAAACGTTGTTGACCTAAAGGCAATGATCCCAATGTTTTGTGTTTAACCTCTTTGAGGTCAAAAAAATGGAGAATTTGCTCGAGCTTTTGCTGTTGTTCAAATCCTAAGCGTTGGTATAGGCTCATGGAGTCAAAAAATCCAGAAGCAATCGTCTGCCCAACGTTGGCATTCATATCATAGTACCAATGTAATTCCGGAGATATAATACCCAAATGTTCTTTGATATCCCAAATACTTTCTCCAGATCCTCTTTTTTTGCCAAAAAGATGGATGTCATTGGCGTAAGCCTGTGGATGATCGCCGTTGATGAGACTAAGCAAAGTTGATTTTCCTGAACCATTATGCCCTTGTAGCAACCATTTTTCACCGGCTTTTACTTCCCAGTCAATATTCTTTAAGACTTGTTTTTCGCCGTATGAAATATTGATTTTGTTCATTTTTACCATGACCTGGGCAGATACCTGAGGTGCCTGTTGTAGAAAATAAGGCAGCGCCTTTCTTATTCGGGGCAAGCCTTTGGATAGCTCTTCACTCCGTTGGCGAATCCTGATTTTACCTTCCTGAATTTCCGCAAAACGATTGATACAATCCGGTTGTTCGTCATCATTACTGATCAACAACAAGGTGACCCCTTTATCCGCAAGCTGATCGAAAATCTGATTGAGATCTTTTCTGGACTGTGCATCCAGTCCTGTATAAGGCTGGTCGATAATGAGCACCTGAGGTTGAAGCCACAAGGCCTTGATCAATTGCAGTCTTTTGTGTTCGCCACTCGAAAGTTCAATCAACTGCTGATCTTTGAAATTCTCGAATCCAAAAATGTTCAGGTAAGAACGTACGTTTTCAAAAGAAAGCTGTTCTTCTTTTGCAAAATGTTTCAACTCGGCAAAAACCGTTAATGTATCGTTTTTTGCAAATTTATTGTAGCGCTGTTGGTAATAGAAATTGCGATCGCCTTCAAGATTGGTAAACTGAAACCAATTGGAAACGTAATGAATTTTTGCCGGCAATAGGCTCGTTGGGTCAAGATGGAATGTAATCTGGCCTTCATACTTCAATTGCCCGGCAATCGCTTTTGCCAGCGTGGTTTTTCCTGTACCGCTCGGACCGCCTAAGATCCATTGCTCGCCAGGAAAAATTTGCCAATTTAAGTCTTGCAGTACGGTATCTTTACCGTACTGAATGGTTAAATTGGCAATATGGACGACAGGATCTACCATTGTCTGTTTGCTTCAAATGCTTCGATTGAATCTTTTTGGTTAAGGATAAAATCAATGTCATCATAGCCATTGATCAAACATGATTTTTTGTATGGATTGATTTCAAACTCAAATTGATCACCTGTCTCTGTCAACATGACTGTCTGTTTTTCAAGATCAACAATAATCGCCGTTGACGGATTTTGGTGCACCAATTCGAAAATTTTCGCCAAAAACTCTTCGGGTACCTGAATCGGTAATACACCATTGTTAAGGGCATTTCCTTTGAATATATCGGCAAAGAATGAGCTGATAACCACATCAAAACCATAGTCTTGAATAGCCCAAGCGGCATGTTCGCGGCTTGAACCACAACCAAAGTTTTTACCGGCAACCAATATTTTTCCCGTATAGGTCGGGTTGTTCAACACAAAATCAGTTTTAGGCTGATTGTCTGTGTCAAAACGCCAGTCGCGGAATAAATTATCACCAAAACCTTCACGCGTGGTCGCTTTTAGAAAGCGTGCGGGAATAATTTGATCAGTATCAATATTTTCGATAGGTAGTGGGACTACCTGTGACGTTAAAGTTTCAAATTTTTTCATTTTTTTCTGCTTAGATCAACTCTCTTACATCTGTTACTTTACCTGTTACTGCCGCAGCTGCTGCTGTCAAAGGAGATACCAGCATGGTGCGGGCATTCGGTCCCTGACGGCCTTCGAAATTTCTATTTGAAGTCGAAACACAATATTTACCAGCAGGGATTTTATCTTCGTTCATCCCTAAACATGCCGAACATCCTGGTTCACGTAGCTGGAATCCTGCCGCTTCAAATATTTTATCCAAGCCTTCTTCTTTCGCTTGTTTTTCTACTTGTTTTGAGCCCGGTACAATCCATACTTCAACGTCTTGTGCTTTTTGCTTGCCTTTAACGAATGAAGCTACTTCACGTAAATCTTCAATACGGGAATTGGTACAACTTCCGATAAACACATAATCAACACGGTTGCCTAAGACTGTTGAATCATCTTTAAAACCCATGTAATCCAATGCTTTTTGGTACGATGGCCGTTCTGATTCTGGTTGTGCGTTAGTTGCTGGAATATGTTCCGCGATACCCATACCCATGCCTGGGTTGGTGCCATAAGTAATCATTGGTGCAATATCTGCAGCATCAAAAGTCAACACTTTATCAAAGATGGAATCTTCGTCAGAATATAATGTTTTCCAGTATGCTAGGGCTTGATCCCATTCCTCACCTTTCGGTGCGAATTCACGGCCTTCTACGTAGTCGAAAGTGATCTGATCTGGAGCAATTAAGCCTCCACGTGCACCCATTTCTATACTCATATTACAAATGGTCATACGTGCTTCCATGCTTAAAGAACGGATTGCTGAACCAGCATATTCAATAAAGTAACCTGTACCGCCCGCAGCAGAGATTTTAGAGATGATATATAGGATGATATCTTTTGCTCCAACACCTTTTTGAAGGGTACCGTTGACTTCAATTTTCATTGTTTTTGGCTTCGACTGCAACAAACATTGTGTTGCGAAGACCTGTTCAACCTGAGAGGTTCCAATACCAAAAGCAATAGCTCCAAAAGCACCATGTGTTGAGGTATGACTATCGCCACAGACCATCGTTTTACCTGGTAGGGTGATACCCAGCTCCGGACCAATAACGTGTACAATCCCTTGGTATGGATGTCCTAAACCATATAATTCAATACCAAATTCAGCACAATTTTTGGTGAGCATATCAACTTGATAACGGGATAGCTCTTCTTTGATCGGTAAATGTTGATTGAGTGTCGGTACGTTGTGGTCGGCAGTAGCTACCGTTTGCTTTGGACGAAAAACTGGGATTCCTCTTTTACGCAAGCCATCGAAAGCTTGAGGTGAAGTAACTTCATGAATCAAGTGGGTGTCGATATATATAATATCCGGAAACCCTTCTTCACGCTTGACGACGTGCGCATCCCAAATCTTTTCTACTAATGTTTTTGACATTTTTTAATCTCTCTTATGTTATTTTTATATGAACCAAGGTGATATTGCAAATGTCTCAATATCACCTTGATTTCGATATACTAAATTACGAAATATTCATGATTTTTGGAGCATGTATAATTTCGTATGGACTTTTAAACAGTTTTGATTGCTTTCATTGCAGTCATCGCTTTGCGCAATTTGCGACCGACGATTTCTACAGGGTGATCGCGTAGAATTTCATTGATGACAACTAATTGTGCGTTATCAACTGCAGCATCTCTACCTTCATTGAAGTTTTTACCTACGAGATCAGTATCAACAGTTTTCATGAAGTCGGCCAACAAAGGTTTACAAGCTTGGTCGAATAGGTAACAACCGTATTCTGCTGTATCAGAGATAACACGGTTCATTTCGAACAATTTCTTGCGAGCGATTGTGTTAGCGATCAATGGTGTTTCGTGCAATGATTCATAATATGCTGATTCTGGTTTGATACCTGCTTCAACCATTGTTTCAAATGCCAATTCAACACCTGCACGGATGAAAGCAACCATCAGTGTATAGTTGTCGAAGTATTCTTGTTCGTTGATTTTAACATCACCAGCAGGTGTTTTTTCGAACGCAGTTTCACCTGTTTCAGCTCTCCATTTCAATAAATTCGCATCACCATTTGCCCAGTCTTCCATCATGGTCTTGCTAAAGTGACCTGACATGATATCATCTTGGTGTTTTTGGAATAAAGGACGCATAATATCCTTCAATTCTTCAGAGATCTCAAAGGCTTTTACTTTTGCTGGATTGCTCAAACGGTCCATCATTCCGCTCACACCACCATGTTTCAAGGCTTCCGTGATTACTTCTACACCGTACTGTACCAATTTTGATGCGTAACCAGCTTCGATACCTTTCTCGATCATTTTGTCGAAAGATAAGATCGAACCTGTTTGCAACAATCCACAAAGAATCGTTTGCTCACCCATTAAATCTGATTTTACCTCGGCTACGAATGAAGATTTCAATACACCGGCTTTATGTCCACCTGTTCCTACGCAGTATGCTTTTGCTTCAGCCCAGCCTTTTCCTTGCGGATCATTCTCTGGGTGAACAGCGATTAAGGTAGGAACACCAAAACCACGAAGGTACTCTGCACGAACCTCAGAACCTGGACATTTTGGAGCAACCATGATGACAGTAATATCTTTACGGATTTGCATACCTTCTTCAACGATGTTGAAACCGTGTGAATACGATAATGTAGCGCCTTCTTTCATCAACGGCATGACAGCGTTGATTACTGACGTATGTTGTTTATCTGGAGTCAAGTTGATAACTAAATCCGCAGATGGGATCAATTCCTCGTAAGTGCCTACGTTAAAGTTGTTGTCCGTAGCGTTTTTCCAAGAATCTCTTTTTTGTTCAATAGCTTCTTTACGCAAAGCATAAGAAACGTCCAGTCCGCTATCTCTTAGGTTTAAACCTTGGTTCAAGCCTTGCGCACCACATCCTACGATTACGATTTTTTTACCTTTTAAAGCATTTACACCATCTGTGAATTCAGTGTTGTCCATGAATTCAGCGTGACTTAATTGTTCTAACTGCTCTCTAAGCGGTAAGGTGTTGAAATAATTTGCCATTGTTTTACTTTCTTTCTGTTATGGGTTGTTGATTATTTATTTTAATTATTGTACTAATCTGCGTTGCGCCATGGCGTAACCGAAATGAACGTTATCGTGACCTGATGTCAGGGCAATAACTTCTTCGATGGTATCCATTGGATAGCCATAGGTTGCTGTTGAGAAGGAGGTGATTTCTCCGAAAACACCGTGTTCATAGTCAGCAGCAATTTGCTCAATACTGCGGATTGCAATTTCTTTCAATTCATCAACCTCTGCTTGTTCAACAAAGCGGGTTGGCTTGGTGTCTTTTTTATAGTCTTCATTATATTTTACCCAGGTCGTGTCGGCTTTAATACCTGTACGGACATAAACTAAGGTCTGTGTACTGACGACAATGTGGGCAAAATTCCAGATGATATTGTTGTTAAATCCCGTGGGAATTTTGTTAAGCTGTTCAATGGAAAGACCGTCAAGTAATTCAATGAATTTTTGACGTGACTTTAAGATAAATTTAAATGTCTCTTGCATAATACTTTTAAAGCTTACATTGTAAATACATCATCTCTTTTGTCGAGATACTCGTTCTCTACAATTTCTATCGATGGTTCCTTGGCTTCAAACTGAACCAATTTGGAGTGGAAACCTGCGCTATCTTTAATGATGGCGATACGTGCGCCACGGACAAATTCGATCAAACCATATTTGGTCAATTCTTCTGTCAACTTATCGATCTCCTCACGGTGACCTGCAGTTTCAAAGACGATATAGTCGTTGCGGATCACAACAACATTGGCACCATATTGACGCAATAAACGTTCTACGTATACCTTTTCATTCACAACATCCGCAGGCACTTTATAGAGCGCCTGTTCTTGCCAGATCACTTCATCATTGGTATTGTAATAGGCCTTGAGGATATCAATCTGTTTTTCCAGTTGACGACAAAGCTTACGCAGAACATCTTCAGCCTCCGTGATGACGATGGTAAAACGATGTATCCCTTCTACTTCAGAAGGGGAAGTATTCAAGCTTTCAATATTGATTTTTCTTCTTGAAAAAATGGTTGAGATTCGACCGATAAGACCGATTGAATTCTCTGTATATAGGGTGATGGTATATTCTTGTTTTTCCATGTCAAATTCTACTTTAAACGTATCTCAGATACCGATGTTCCTTGTGCAACCATTGGAAATACATTGTTTTCCTTACCTACCATCACTTCCAATAGATATGCTCCGTCGTGATCAATCATGGTTTTCAGTGCATTACGTAAGTCTTTACGTTCCGAAATCTTCTGACCGTCGATGTAATAGCCTTTCGCAACAGCAACAAAGTCAGGACTCGTGATATTCACGAACGAATAACGTTTGTCATGAAACAATTGCTGCCACTGGCGTACCATGCCCAAGAACTCATTGTTGAGGATCATGATTTTGACTTTTGCACCAAATTGCATAATTGTTCCCAGCTCCTGGATCGTCATTTGTATACCACCATCACCGATGATTGCTACGACAGTTTTCTCTGGCGCGCCATACCAGGCACCGATTGCTGCCGGAAGACCAAAACCCATCGTTCCTAAACCCCCGGAGGTTACATTCGATTTGCTGTTGTTGAACTTAGCATAGCGACAAGTGACCATTTGATGTTGACCGACGTCCGTTGTAATGATCGCATCACCGCCTGTCAATTCATTCAACACATGGATGACCTCACCCATGGTCATAATATCGGTTTGTGGGTGAAGTTCGTTTTGGATGACTTCCTTGATTTCTTCTTTTTCAAGTTCACGGAATTGTTCCAACCAAGCGGAGTGATCTGCGGCATTTACCAATTTCGTCAGCATGGGAAGTGATTCCTTACAATCGCCCCATACAGGTACGGTTGTTTGTACGTTTTTGTCAATCTCTGCGGGATCTATATCCAAATGGATTACTTTTGCCTGTTTGGCATATTTGTCCAAACGACCTGTCACACGGTCATCGAAACGCATGCCGATGGCTATTAAAACATCACATTCATTGGTCATGACATTTGGCGCATAGTTGCCATGCATACCTAGCATCCCGACGTGAAGTTTATGATCCGTTGGAAGTGCACTTAACCCCATGACAGTCGATGCCGAAGGAATGCCAGTTTTCTCGATAAAAGCTTTGAATTCTTCCTCTGCTTTTCCAAGAATGATGCCTTGTCCAAAAAGAACAAATGGTTTTTTTGCATCGTTGATTAACGCTGCAGCTTGCTCAACATATTCTTTACGAACTTGTGGTGCAGGTCTGTAACTGCGTACATGGCTGCATTTTTCGTAACCGAAGTAATCGAACAATTGTAGCTGTGCATTTTTGGTAATATCGATCAATACCGGTCCTGGACGACCTGTGCTGGCAATATAAAATGCTTTTGCGAGTGCGGCTGGAATTTCAGTTGCGTCGGTGACTTGGTAGTTCCATTTGGTGACAGGTGCCGTGATATTGATGACATCTGTTTCCTGAAAAGCATCCGTTCCCAAAAGTGAAGCAAAGACCTGGCCTGTGACACAGACGATAGGGTTACTATCGATCATGGCATCAGCCAGTCCAGTAACTAGGTTTGTTGCTCCAGGGCCACTTGTCGCAAAGACGACGCCTGTACGACCTGAAGTTCTTGCATAACCTTGCGCCGCGTGGATTCCACCTTGTTCATGGCGCACTAAAATATGCTTCAGACGATCCGTATAATCATAAAGGGCATCATAGATCGGCATAATTGCGCCTCCAGGATAACCAAATACGGTATCAACTCCTTCGCTCAATAAGGCCTCCAATACAGCTTTCGATCCCGAAATTTGTGTCGGAGTTTGCTGCTCTGTAGCGGCCTTATTTTCTGTTATTTCCAGTGTACTCATTACGTTGATTTTTTTATTGTTGATTATTCAGTCTTTTAGTATTTAGATATTAGATCTGAGACATTAAGCGTCGATTGTTTAGGTCTGTATTTGCTTAATGTCTCTGTTTTTTATTTTCTACTGATCCGTTACACAGCCTTCTGATGCATCGGCAACAGTTTTAGCGTATTTGTATAAAACTCCTTTGCTAACTTTTAACGCTGGTTGTACCCAAGCGGCACGGCGTTGCGCAATCTCTTCATCGGAAAGCAGCACATTGATGCTGTTATTTACCGCATCGATCTCGATAATGTCATCATCATTTACAAGACCGATCAATCCGCCTTTGTAAGATTCTGGTGTGATATGTCCGACGACAAAACCATGTGTACCACCCGAGAAACGGCCATCGGTGATTAAAGCAACAGATTTACCAAGGCCAGCACCAATAATCAAGGAGGTTGGTTTAAGCATTTCAGGCATGCCTGGCGCTCCAACAGGACCTTCATTTTTGATCACCACTACATCTCCTGGTTTGATTCTACCAGATGCGATGCCCGCTACTAAATCATGCTCTCCATCGAATACGCGTGCAGGACCAGTGAATTTTTCACCTTCTTTGCCGGAGATCTTAGCAACAGAACCTTTCTCTGCTAAGTTCCCGTAAAGAATTTGTAAGTGTCCTGTAGCTTTGATTGGATCGCTCAAGGGTTTGATAATCGGTTGATCATATTCCATGATTGATTTAACATCCGCCAAGTTCTCAGCGACCGTTTTTCCTGTTACCGTGATACAGTCACCATGCAATAAACCTTCATTTAAAAGATATTTCATGACAGCAGGTGTTCCGCCAAATTGCTGAAGATCTTGCATCAAGTATTTACCCGACGGTTTAAAGTCAGCTAATACAGGGGTTTCATCACTCATGCGTTGGAAGTCGTCTTGCGTGATGTCTACGCCTACGGCTTTGCCTATTGCAATAAAGTGAAGTACAGCATTGGTACTCCCACCCAAGATAACAATGGTACGTAGCGCGTTCTCAAATGCTTTACGTGTCATGATATCAGAGGGTTTAATATCTTTCTCAAGCAGCGTGCGGATATGTCGACCTGCTTCTAAACATTCATTTTTCTTTTCTTCCGAGATCGCCGGATTGGAAGATGAGTAGGGTAAACTCATTCCCAAGGCTTCAATTGCCGAAGCCATGGTATTTGCGGTATACATTCCGCCACAAGCACCAGCACCAGGGCAGGTATGTTTGATAATGCCTTCATAGTCTTCATCGGAAAGATTTCCGCAGATGCGTTGTCCCAATGCTTCAAATGCAGACACAATGTTTAATTCTTCACCTTTATAGTGTCCTGGAGCGATGGTACCGCCATATACCATTAGAGAAGGACGGTCCAAACGGGCCATGGCCATAATAGCACCAGGCATGTTTTTGTCACAGCCAGGAATAGAGATCAAGCCATCATAATATTGTCCGCCACAGATCGTTTCGATACTATCAGCGATCACATCACGGCTTACCAACGAATAACGCATTCCATCGGTACCATTGCTCATACCGTCACTGACGCCAATAGTTCCAAAGGTCAAACCCACTAACTCATTGTTCCAAACGCCCTTCTTGACGATTTGTGCCAAATCATTTAAGTGCATATTACACGTATTACCATCATATCCCATGCTGGCAATACCGACCTGTGCTTTGTCCATGTCGGCATCTGTAAGACCGATACCATAAAGCATTGCTTTTGCAGCAGGTTGCGTTTCGTCTTGTGTAAATGTACGGCTGTATTTGTTCATTGTGTTTTCGCCGTTAGATGATGACTTCATAATTTTCGTTCTCTAATACTAAATTTTTATATCTTCTTTGGATTGATGCACCTATGCTGTGTTCCCAGGCTTCTTTGTAGATGACATCATCGACTTGTTTGATTCCGATAATTTCTGCCGCAGTTCCACATAAGAAAGCGCTGTCAGCAGTGTAAATATCCTCTACCGTCAATTGCTTTTCAATGACTTCGAAGTTTAATTTTTTACAAATGTTTTTTACCGTCTGGCGTGTAATGCCCGGAAAGATATTCTTCGCTGGCGGCGTATAGATTTTGAAATCCTTTTCGATGAAAATATTTTCACTGGATGCTTGGGCAACGTAGCCTTCGTGGTCGAGCATTAAAGCTTCGTCGTAGCCTTTCCTGATGGCTTCTGTTGTCGCAAGAATGGAGTTAACATACTGCCCAGAGATCTTCGAGTCAATTTTAAAGGATTTTGGATTGGGTCTTTTGATATCAGAGATACATACCTTTAATAGGTTTTGACCAAGATATGGACCCCATTCCCATGCTGCCATCATGAGGGTTGCTTCGGTTGATGAGGTGAGATGCATATTTGAACCAGTCAATACCAAAGGACGTATATAAGCTTCTCTTAGGTTGTTGTTGGCCAAGAGCTCATAACAGATGTCGATCAGCTCTCGGTTGCTCCAGCGATAGGGGATATTAACGGCTCCACATGATCTCTTTAAGCGATCGAAATGCTTGTCAGCTTTAAAGATACGTGGTCCATTGTGGGTGTTATACGCACGTAAACCATCGAACACCGCATACCCATAATGCAATGACTGTGCAAAGGGATCCAATGCAGCCTCGGAAGCTTTTACAAAAGCTCCATCTAAATAGATCAATGTGTTTTTATCGTAATATTTCATAACCCAAAATTTACCTGATGATAGTAGTTCCCTTTGTTGTAATATTGGTGGTAAATCATGCTATCTCGAGCTTCTATAAAAACTTTCGATTTTCATTTCCTCAAGGTAGCAGGAATTACAATAATTGGCAATAGGTAAAGTGCTAATTTTGTATTTAGAATAAAATTTCATTAGGTGTGTTTTTATGAAATTTTATTTTTTAATAATGCCTTTTATTCGGTTTTATATTTTGTTAGTCGCATACCATATTTAAAATTGGTCTACACGGTTGAAAAATTATTTTTTGTTACAATGGTTGATTTTCTTCCTAAAATGAAGAAAATGTCAAAAAAACTTTAAAAAAAAAGCTTCCGATATTTCTATCGGAAGCTTTTTAGATTTTATAAAATCGATTTGATTTAATCTCCGATAATTCCTTCAGCAAGCACGGTAATGACATTGTTTTTTGCTTCCACAACACCACCTTTAATGAACACTTCCTGTTCACCTTTACCTTGTTGAATAATTACTTTTCCATCTTCCAAAGTAGAAACGATGGCAGCATGGTCTTTCAAAATTTGAAAAGAACCCGCAGTGCCCGGTACAGTAACGGATGTTACTTCGCCTTCGAATGCTAATTTGTCTGGAGTGATAATTGTTAACTTCATTATTCTTAGATATAATCTAGATTAAACTGCTTCTGCTAATAATTTTTTACCTTTTTCGATAGCATCATCAATGTTACCGACTAAGTTGAAGGCAGCTTCAGGGTACTCATCTACTTCACCGTCAATGATCATATTGAAACCTTTGATGGTATCTTTGATGTCTACCAATACACCTTTTAAACCTGTAAATTGTTCTGCAACGTGGAAAGGTTGAGATAAGAAACGTTGTACACGACGTGCGCGGTGTACTGTTAATTTATCTTCTTCCGATAATTCGTCCATACCTAAAATGGCGATGATATCTTGTAATTCTTTATAACGTTGAAGAATTTCTTTTACACGTTGTGCAGTATTATAGTGTTCGTTACCTAAAACGGCAGGAGAAAGGATACGTGATGTAGAATCCAAAGGATCCACAGCAGGGTAGATACCTAACTCAGCAATTTTACGAGACAATACTGTCGTTGCATCCAAGTGAGCGAAAGTTGTCGCTGGAGCAGGGTCAGTTAAGTCATCGGCAGGTACATATACGGCTTGAACCGAAGTGATTGAACCGTTTTTAGTTGAAGTGATGCGCTCTTGCATTAAACCCATCTCAGTTGCCAATGTTGGTTGGTAACCTACGGCTGAAGGCATACGACCCAATAGGGCAGATACTTCAGAACCTGCTTGTGTAAAACGGAAGATGTTATCAATGAAGAATAATACGTCACGGCCTTGACCTTCGCCATCACCGTCACGGAAGTATTCCGCTACTGTCAAACCTGATAAAGCAACACGTGCACGTGCCCCAGGAGGCTCGTTCATTTGACCGAATACGAAAGTACATTTTGAATCTTTCATCAGTTCGTGGTCAACAGTTTCCAAAGGCCATTCGCCTTTTTCCATGCCTTCCATAAAGTGCTCACCATATTTGATGATACCAGACTCCAACATCTCGCGCAATAAGTCATTACCCTCACGTGTACGTTCACCTACACCGGCGAATACAGAAAGACCACCGTGACCTTTTGCGATATTGTTGATTAATTCTTGGATTAATACAGTTTTACCTACACCGGCACCACCGAATAAACCAATTTTACCACCTTTAGCATATGGCTCTAAAAGGTCAATAACTTTGATACCAGTAAAAAGTACTTCGGATTCAGTTGACAAATCTTCGAATTTAGGAGGTACGTTGTGGATAGGACGACCATTCTCTTTATTCAAATTTTGGATCCCGTCTATGGCATCACCAACTACATTGAATACACGACCTTTGATTTCTTCACCAACAGGCATTTTGATAGGAGCACCAGTATCGACAACTTCCATTCCGCGAACTAAACCTTCAGTTGCGTCCATGGCAATTGTACGTACACGATCCTGACCTAAGTGTTGTTGAACTTCTAATACAACACGTTGTCCATTTTCTTTTTGAATGTACAATGCATCGTAAATTTTAGGTAGATTTTCACTGTCGGCGAAGTTGACGTCAACAACTGGGCCGATAATCTGCGCTATTTTACCAATCTTGGGCATATTATAGGGACTAAATATTTATTAATCAATTTTATATAAGAGACATAAAAGGCCTCTTTTTTGGTCAGCAAAAATAAGGTTATTCGTTTTTAAAAACAAATAGAATTTGCAATTAAATTACAATTTTATTAATGTAGGTCAAAATGTTATCTATTGTAATTCTGTATGTTTCGATTTCTATACCTGCAAATATAGTTTTTCTCTTTTATTCGGCTAGGTATTTTTGAAGTTTACTGCATTACTTCGTTGAATCTTTTGTTTGTTTTGAGGAATGGTACCTGATGAAATAAAATCGACCTGTAACGGAGTACCTCAAGGAGTCGTTACAGGTCGATCAAAATAAATATGCTATTTTATGAGAAGCAGGACTATATTTTTTTATTTAGTTCGTCCTGCAACTGGCGCTTGAGCAGCTGTTCCTTTTCCATGGATTTTTTACGGAACGTAGCGAATTCTTCTTGCGATTGCTCCGCTGTCTTTTGGAATTCCACCGTGTCCACTTTCGCTTTCCGATAAGAAAATAAAAAGATAAATGCTGCTACGGCCAATACCGCAATGATCGTCCAAACAACTGTATTGTAAAAAGTTTTAGAGGTATTGATGCCCAAGAAAGAAAAACTTTCTGTTTTTTCCTTCTCCTGCGCCAGCTGATCTTTTAAAACCTGAATAGAATCTTGCAAAGTTTTGGTATTGGATGTATAGTTGCTTGAAGATGATTTTAAAGAGCTGATTTCCTTGTGGAGTTTTGCTACGGTATCTATGACATTTCGTTTCACAATATCCAGATTGGTTTTTCGCACCATCTTGAAATCATAGTTGTTTTTCGAAATATAATTCAGGTGGTCAAATTGATTTGCCAAACTTCCTTTTTTTAATCCATCCGGACTGTACTTGAAAGCATTATCCTGTTGTGCTGCTGTAGTGGCGGGAGCCGCAGTAGGAGTTTGTGCCTCCAGTAATGTATGTGATGAAATAAATAAAATTGTAAAGAATATAAATGCTAATCTCAATTTGCTCATGTTGTTTATTTTATAAAATGCGTTAATCCAGCCTATCCAAATTGCAAAACCAGGATATACCTGTGATAAATATAAGGAATTATTGAAAAAACGAAAATGTTAAGTGAAATATATTCCAATACATACCTGATTTTCCGTCACTTTATTATGATTCGATCGACCAACTTGGCAAATACCGTAAAAAGGACATGATCTTTTCCTTATAGATCGCCGTGTTTAGTTTGAAATAGTAGGCTCCTTTTTTTGAATTTTCCTTATCCTTTTCCTCCAGTTTGATGATGAGGTCTGAGGAAAGCAGTTTTCGGCTGAAATTCCGCTTGTCCAACTCAATATTGTAAACACCCTCATAAAGTGCTGCAATTTGGGGAATCGTGAATTTCTCGGGCAGCAGTTCAAATAATATCGGATACAAAGCCGCTTTCATGCGTAGCCGGTGTTGTGCCGAAGCGATCATTTGATCATGATCGAAGATCAGTGTTGGGTGCTCCCGCAATGGAAACCATTGGGCTTCGTAATCGTCGCTTAGGATATGTTTATATTGCTGTGTGTCAATCAATGCAAAATAACAGATACTGACAACCCGGTCGCTAGGTTCCCGATTAGGTTCGCCGAATACACTACATTGCTCCATGTATACATTTTCAAGTCCTGTTAGCTGTTTGAGTACTCGGCTCGCGGCCTCTTCCGGACTTTCGTCGGATTGAACGAAACCACCCATCAGACTCCATTTATTTCTTTCTGGTTCGAAATCACGTTTAATTAAAAGTACTTCAAGGGATTCGCCGTTAAATCCAAATATGATGCAGTCTACTGCCAAAAGGATCCCTGAATCTTTTTTATAATATTCCATCGTCTATCGTTTTATCTTTTTATCTGACACCACCCCATTTATTCCACGAGCAAAACTATGTAAAAAAGTAAATAGCTAAAAATAAGTATAATAATTGTCTGATACATCCCTTTAAAAGGCATTTATACCCCTATATCAGGAATTCGGGTTAACCATAATTTGCTGCTATGAAGTTAGCTCTATTTTTTAAATATGAAAATTTTCTTTCATATTTAAAAAAATAAATGTTTATTTGACACTAATTATTTTCCATGGCTAGCTTCGGAAGGGGGATAGTGGAAAGTAAGGCATTAGAGACAATTATAAGTTATAAACCAAATTCAGCAAAAATGAATAAATCGTATGTCATTGGGGTGGACTATGGAAGTGATTCGGTCCGTTCAGTATTGGTTGATGCTAACAATGGCGAGGAGATAGCTTCTTCTGTATTTTACTACCCGCGATGGAAAAGAGGGGCGTATTGTGATGCTGCTTTAAGTCAGTTTAGGCAACACCCGTTGGATTATATCGAAGGCTTGGAAGCGACAATTAAAGATTGCTTGCTCAAATCGGGAGTCGACAATATTGGCAAAGCTGTAAAAGCAATTTCCGTGGATACAACAGGATCTACTCCAGTTGCTGTCAACGCAGCCGGCGTTCCATTGGCGCTGTTGGACGAGTTTAAAGACAACCCCAATGCCATGTTTGTCTTATGGAAAGATCATACAGCCGTTAGAGAGGCCAAAGAAATTAACCTGCACAATCAAAATAGTTCGGTGGATTATCTGAAGTATGTAGGCGGTGTATACTCTTCGGAATGGTTCTGGGCCAAATTACTCCATGTATTTCGGGCTGATGAAAAGGTCCGTGCCGCCACCTATAGCTGGGTGGAGCATTGTGATTATATTCCTTTTCTATTGACTGGAGGAACACAGGTATCTGCTATGAAGCGTGGGGTTTGTTCAGCGGGTCATAAATCACTTTGGGCTGAAGAATTTGACGGCCTACCTCCAAATTCTTTCTTTTCAACACTTGACCCATTGTTGGATGGTTTGGTTGATCGCCTGTTTTCAGAAACCTACACTGCTGATCAATCTGCAGGTCAGCTTTCGGAAGAATGGGCGCAACGATTAGGTCTTACAACATCAGTTGTTGTTGGTGTAGGTGCATTTGACTGCCACATGGGTGCAGTTGGAGGACAAATTGAGCCCTATTATCTGAGTAAGGTGATGGGGACATCAACCTGTGATATGTTAGTTGCTCCAAAAGAGGAGGTACAGCATACGTTGGTCAGGGGAATCTGTGGTCAGGTAGACGGTTCCATTATACCAGGAATGATAGGTATGGAAGCTGGTCAGTCGGCATTTGGAGATGCTTACGCCTGGCTGAAACAGGTGTTGCTATGGCCAACGAAAAATTTGATACAAGATGTTGAAGAGATCGATGAACGAACGCGCGAACAATTGATCGCAGCGTTGGAAGAGAAACTATTGGTCAGTCTAAGTGAGCAGGCGGCATTACTTCCCGTAACAGAAACATCAGAATTAGCTTTAGATTGGCTCAATGGCCGCCGAACTCCGGATGCGGATCAATCCTTGAAAGGGGCGATCACAGGCTTACACCTCGGAACAGATGCGCCGCGGATCTTCAGAGCGATTGTCGAAGCGACCTGTTTCGGTGCAAAGGCTATTGTTGACCGTTTCGTGGAGCAGGGTATTCCTGTAAAAGGCTTAATCGGTTTAGGCGGAGTTGCAAAAAAATCACCTTTTATTATGCAAATGATGGCCAATGTGATGAATATGCCTATTCGTATTCATAAAAGTGAACAGACTTGTGCCATTGGCGCAGCCATGTTTGCCGCAACAGCAGCTGGTTTATATAACCGGGTCGAGGATGCCATGAAGGCAATGGGGCAAGGTTTTGAACGGACTTATATCCCTGAGGAAAAATGGGTGTCCATTTATGCCGAGCGTTATGAACATTACAAAGCGCTGGGTGCTTTTGTCGAAGGAAAGGAATCGCTCGCCATTACTGTTTAACCATTCAAATTTTAATCATGTATAATTCAATTAAAGAAGAAGCCTACCATTGCAATATGCAATTGCCCCAGCTGGGATTGGTGCTTTTTACATTTGGAAATGTGAGTGTTGTTGACCGTCACCATGAAGTTTTTGCCATTAAACCCAGTGGGGTCCCTTATGAGGAGCTTACACCGGAACATATGGTGATTGTAGATTTTGATGGTCATGTGGTTGAGGGTAATCTTCGGCCATCATCAGATACGAAAACCCATGCCCTATTGTATAAACAGTGGAAAGAGATTGGCGGTATAACACATACACACTCCACCTATGCGACAGCATGGGCACAGGCACAGCGGGATATTCCCATTTTTGGAACGACACATGCCGATCATTTGACCGTCGATATTCCTTGTGCCCCACCAATGCACGATGAGATGATCGCCGGAAACTACGAACATGAAACGGGGTTTCAAATTATCAATCACTTTGTCGAAAATAAGCTGGACTATAAAGAAGTGGAAATGATTCTGGTTGGCAACCACGCGCCGTTTGCTTGGGGTAAAACCGGAATAAAGTCTGTCTATAACAGTGCGGTGTTGGAACAGGTGGCGAAAATGGCTTGGTTGACAGAACAGATCAACCCGAATGCACCTCGATTAAAGTCTGCGCTGGTCAAAAAGCATTACGAGCGGAAGCATGGGGCCAATGCCTATTATGGTCAATAATTTTAATAAAAAATCTATAGCAAAAACTACAATTTACATGAATATCAATTTAAAAGAGCTTGAAGTCTGGTTTGTCGTGGGAAGCCAAGACCTTTATGGTGAAGAGACCTTGCGACAAGTGGCCCTACATGCTGAAGAAATAGCCCATTATTTAGATACCCAAGCGGTGATTCCGGTAGCGGTAAAATATAAACCGATCGTAAAAAATACAGACGAGATTTATGCAACATTGGCAGCCGCCAATAGTGAAAAAAATTGTATTGGGGTCATTACTTGGATGCATACCTTTTCACCTGCAAAGATGTGGATCCGAGGATTAAAAGCGTTGCAAAAGCCATTGTTGCATCTGCATACGCAGTACAACCAGGATATCCCGTGGCATAGTATCGATATGGATTTTATGAACCTTAACCAAAGTGCGCATGGGGATCGTGAATTTGGACATATCGTTAGCCGCTTAAAAATAGCGCGTAAAGTCGTCACTGGCCATTGGCAAGATGCGGAAGTATTGGAACGGATTAATGTTTGGGCGCGTGCAGCCGCAGGCTGGCATGACTGGCAAGGAGCCAAATTTGCACGCTTCGGTGACAATATGCGTTATGTGGCTGTTACAGATGGCGATAAAGTGGAGGCAGAGTCGCAATTTGGTTTCGCTGTAAACACCTATGCCATTGGGGATCTAGTGGAGGTGATTAATGCGAGCACTGAAGCGGAAATCGCGGCATTATTAGCAGAGTACGAAGCAACTTATGAGCTAGCCGAAAATGTGAAAGCTGGCGGTGAATATCGTGCTAACCTCATCGAAGCTGCTAAGATAGAAATTGGCCTACGGAAGTTTTTGGAACAAGGAGACTTTAAAGGTTTTACGGATACTTTTGAGGATCTGCATGGCATGGTACAACTTCCGGGCCTGGCGGTACAGCGTTTAATGGCTGAGGGGTATGGTTTTGCCGGTGAAGGGGATTGGAAGACGCCGGCTTTGGTGCGTGCTTGCAAAGTAATGGGAGCAGGATTACCGGGTACGACGGCATTTATGGAAGACTACACCTATCATTTTGATCCGCAGAATCCCATGGTACTTGGCTCACACATGTTGGAAGTGGACCCCGCATTGGCAATTGGAAAACCACGAATAGAAGTGCATCCACTAGGCATTGGCGGCAAGGCAGATCCTGCTCGCTTGGTTTTTAATGGCCAAAGTGGTGATGCATTGAATGCTTCTTTGGTCGATATGGGAACGCGTTTCCGTTTGATCGTGAACAAAGTACAAGGTGTTGCTGTAGAAGAAGAACTCCCTAAACTTCCTGTCGCACGGGTGTTATGGAAACCGCTGCCCGATATGAAAACAGGTTGCAGTGCCTGGATTGTGGCTGGGGGTGCGCACCATACTGCCTACAGTTTGAGCTTAACACCCGAATACCTGGAAGATTTTGCACGTATGGCGGGTTTAGAATATGTATTGATCGACGAGGACACTACGGTAGCAAGACTCGAAGACCAATTGAAATGGAATGAACTCTATTATTTACTGGGTAAATAATAACCTAAGCCATTTATACCTGTTCTTCGCGGTATAAATGGCTTATTGATAATAACCAATTTGGGAAATATGGAAAAATTTGCAACGGTAGATTACATCATCTTCGTAATTTACTTCTTTATTGTAGCCGGCTATGGCTATTGGATTTATCGTAAAAAGACGAATAGTTTAAGCAGCAGCAAGGACTACTTTCTGGCAGAAGGATCACTGACCTGGTGGGCCATAGGCTCTTCATTGATCGCATCGAATATTTCTGCTGAACAGTTTATTGGCATGAGCGGCAATGGATTTGAGGTTGGTATTGCTGTAGCTGCTTACGAGCTCATTGCTGCGGTAGCGTTAATTATTGTTGCGGTTTGGTTTATTCCGGTCTATCTGAAAAACAAGATTTTCACGATGCCTCAGTTTTTGAACAACCGATACAATGAAACGACGAGTCTCATCATGGCAATCTTCTGGTTGTTTTTGTATGTTTTTGTCAATCTGACATCTATCCTGTATCTCGGGGCAATTGCCATTTCGAGTATGGCCGGAGGTGGCGACAGCTTCCACACCATTACAGTTGCTTTAGCCGTATTTGCCGTCATTATTACTTTAGGCGGAATGCGTGTTATTGGTTTTACAGATGTTATTCAGGTTGTTGTATTAATTATTGGCGGTATAGCGACGACCTATGTGGCATTGACCTTGGTCAGTGAACATTTTGGTTTGGGACAAGACGCCTTGGCTGGATTCAATAAATTGATGGAAGATTCGCCGGAGCATTTTAACCTATTTGTCGATAAACCAGGGCCAGGAGCTAGTCAGGAAGATATCAATAAGTATCTGATGCTGCCTGGAATAGGAATGTACCTTGCCGGAATCTGGATTGTCAACCTAAATTACTGGGGTTGTAATCAATACATCACACAACGCGCTTTGGGAGCCGATCTAAAGACTGCACGCACAGGGATTCTTTTTGCGGGATTTCTAAAATTGTTTATGCCAATTATCGTTATGCTTCCAGGGATAGCCGCTTATGTGCTATACAAAAATGGTGCGTTACAACACGAAATGGCTCCTGGAGGAGTGTTTCACGCCGATAATGCATATTCAGCGATATTGGGCTATCTGCCCAATGGAATGAAAGGGCTTGCGCTGGCGGCGCTTACAGCGGCTATTGTGGCCGGATTGGCCGGAAAGGCCAATAGTATCGCAACGATCTTTACATTGGATATCTTTAAAAAATACATCAATAAAGATGCGGGCGAAGCAAAAATGGTGTGGGTTGGAAAGATAACCATCGTGATCTCTATTCTACTTTCTGTTTTGTTTACCTGGAATGATGCGCTGGGCATCGGTGGTGCCGGCGGATTTACTTTTATCCAAAAATATACAGGCTTCATCAGCCCAGGTGTTTTTGCGATGTTTTTGCTAGGAATGTTTTGGAAAAGGACGACAGGTGCAGCCGCCATTACAGGCCTTGTTACGGGATTTGCGTTGTCTATATTTTTCAATGAGTTTGCAACAAAGGTTTTCGGACCAGAGACATGGATCTATACGGCATATCTCAACAAAGCGGGCGTTTATGAAATACCATTCCAGATATGTATGGGACTCGCATTTGTATTTACAATGATTGCTATGATTGCTGTGAGCTTATTTGGACCAAAGGTTAATCCAAAAGCTTTTGTATTGGATCGGTCGATGTTTAAAGTAGAACCATCCGTATTGGCATTAATTGTTGTGACTTTATTGTTGGTGACCGCTATCTACGTGCGTTTTTGGTAGAATGTTGCCATTTGAATAATTAAAAAATTATGAACCATTCCTAATGAAAATTAGGAAGCCTCCATCAGACCGATGGGGTAAAACTTAATTACAGATGAATAAGAAAATTATTATTGGTTTGTTGACTTGTGCTTCATTGGCCTATGGCTGCCAATCTTCATCAACTCAAAATAAGCAAGCAGCAACGATGGCTGATTCTACTTCCAGCCCTGCTTTCGACAGTCAGATTGATGGTAAAGAAGTTAAACTGTTCCAGCTCAAGAACGACAAACTCGCCATTACGTTGACAAATTATGGTGCACGTCTGGTGAGTTTAAAAGTCCCGGATAAGAACGGTAAAGCGACTGATGTGATTTTGGGCTATGATTCGGCCAAAGAATACAAGGATAACTATAATAATTTTTACGGCGCCATTGTAGGGCGTTATGGTAACCGGATCGGGAAAGCATCATTTAAACTGAATGGTGAGGTGTATACGTTGGAAAAGAATGATGGCGAGAACTCACTTCATGGCGGTACCAATGGCGTTTACAATAAGGTGTGGGATGTTGTTAGTAGCACTAATACATCAATCACATTAGCCTATACCTCACCTGATAAAGAAGCGGGGTATCCAGGAACGGTCAAGATGGAGGTTACCTACACCCTGGATGACAATGGTGCTTTGGCCATAGCCTATCAGGCGACAACAGATAAAGAGACGGTCTTAAATCTGACCAACCATGCGTATTTTAACCTCAATGGAGCCGGAGATTCTTCTATTTTGGATCATGAACTTCAGATTGATGCAAAGGCAATTACCGAAGTTGATAATACCTTGATCCCAACAGGAAAGAGCTTGCCTGTCGCGGGCACCGCATTCGATTTTACCAAACCGACACGCATTGGCGCTCGTATTGAAGATCAAAATGCTCAACTGAAGATTGGAAAGGGCTATGACCATAATTTTGAACTCAACAAGAAGGATGGTTTCCAGAAGGTCGCACAGGTGTATGCTACCAAGACAGGTATTGAAATGGACATCTACACAACCGAACCAGGCTTGCAGTTTTACAGCGGTAATTTTATGAAGGATTCGGATCCTAAAGGGAAAGAGGGAAAAGTGTATCCATTCCGTTCTGCCTTCTGCTTGGAGACACAACATTTTCCAGATGCACCAAATCACCCCAGTTTTGCGTCAACGGTGTTAAAACCTGGCGAAAAATATAGTTCAAAGACAACCTATCAATTTAGTGTGAAATAATAAAATCGATATGATGAAGCTAAGATTAAAATTAGGCGTTGTTTTTACGCTGGCCACTGGATTACTGTATGGACAGAGTAGTGTAAGATTGGAAACACCACAGCAGGAGCAGATTATAAGTCGACATATCTATGGACATTTTGCCGAACATTTGGGACGCTGTATTTATGATGGATTTTATGTCGGTGAGAAAAATGATTCGATTCCCCATGCTGACGGCGTCCGGAAAGATATCATCGAAGCTCTTAAGAAGTTGAATATTCCCAATTTGCGTTGGCCAGGAGGATGTTTTGCCGATACGTATCATTGGAAGGATGGCGTTGGCCCCAAAGCCCAGCGTCCTGCTATCGTAAACAATTGGTGGGGCGGCGTGACAGAGGATAACTCTTTTGGTACACACGATTTTCTCAATATGTGTGAATTGTTGGGTGCAGAGCCTTATCTGGCGGGAAATGTGGGGAGCGGTGAGGTGCAGGAACTTGCCGACTGGGTTCAATATGTGAATTTTAAAGGCGAGAGCCCCATGTCGGATTGGCGACGAAAAAATGGTCGGCAAGAGCCTTGGAAGGTGAAATTCTGGGGCGTAGGAAATGAAGCCTGGGGCTGTGGCGGAAATATGACTGCCGATTACTATACAGACATCTACCGCAAATACGCCACGTTTATGTCGGACTGGACCAATGGAAGCGGTTTGTATCGAATCGCCTCGGGAGCCAATAGTGCCGATTATAATTGGACGGAGACTTTGATGAAGAAAATTCCAAGTGGTTTGATGAAAGGCATGGGACTTCATCACTATGCCGTGATCAACTGGGACGACAAGGGCTCTGCAACGCAATATTCGGAGGAGGAGTATTTTAAAACCATGAAATCAGCTTGGTTTATGAATGAGCTCGTGGAAAAGAATATCGCCATCATGGACAAATATGATCCGAAAGGACTGGTGGATCTGATCGTAGACGAATGGGGCGGCTGGTATGCGGTAGAACCTGGCACGAATCCGGGCTTTCTCTACCAACAAAATACCATGCGTGATGCCATGATTGCAGGAATGACACTCAATATCTTTAACAATCATGCTCGCCGGGTGAAGATGGCCAATCTTGCCCAAGCCGTGAATGTATTGCAAGCTGTTATCCTGACAGAAGGAAAGAATATGATTTTGACGCCGACTTATCATGTGATGGAAATGTATAAGGTACATCAGGATGCCAAGTTAATTCCTATTTCCCTTCAATCAACGGATTTTGAATTTAACCAAGAAAAAATTCCGGCCGTGTCGGTTTCAGCCTCTCAAGATCAGCAAGGTCGTACACATATCTCCTTAGTAAATATTGATCCGAAAAAGAATAATAAGGTAAAGGTAGATTTGGGTTCGGTGAAAGCTGGAAAAGTAACAGGTCGAATACTTACCGCGGACAACCTACGCGATTATAATTCCTTTAAGAAACCCGCAACAATTGCACCTGTTGTGTACAATAAGGCAAAGGTTGTAAATGGTACAATTGAAGTGGACATTCCTGCATTTTCAGTTATTGTATTGGAATTAATATAACAGCTAATTTTGATAGGGTTGTCATGTCGTGTTACCCTATTTGTGCTGTTAAAGCTGGTGTAAAACCTGAAATAATAAATTATTGTTGAAAAAATAAATATAGGGATGAAAAGAGTACTGTCAACACTGTTACTGTTAGCGAGCTTGGGCTCTTCAGCATTGGCGCAGTCACCTATAACATTAAATGTTGCGTTGGATAAACCTACAGGCAACATATCGCCGCATATGTGGGGCGTCTTTTTTGAAGATATCAATCTTGGTGCCGATGGGGGAATCTATGCAGAATTGGTAAAGAATAGATCATTTGAGTTTGATCAGCCTTGGATGGGCTGGAAAAAGCTCGAAAATGGTCCTGAGGGAAGCTACCTGCTACTAAACGATGGCAAACGTAAAGGGAACAAACGTTATTTAAGGATACATAGTGCAGCTAACCTGAAATTAGGTCTACAAAATGAAGGCTTTAGAGGAATGGGAGTGAAAGCGGGTGCAGCATATGAGTTCTCAGTACAATACCAAAGTGCAGCTAAAGGAATGAAAATCCATGTTGAACTGCTCGATCAACAGAATAAAGTTATTGGAACAGCTGAACTTCCGCTTGAATCCGTCGGATCATGGTCTGAAGCTGCAGTCAAATTTCCTGCCAACCAAACGACAGATAAAGCCAAATTAAATGTGTGGTTTACAGGGACAGGTACGTTAGACGTCGATATGCTTTCGTTATTTCCAGTAGACACCTGGAAAGGTAGACCGAAGGGTTTACGTAAAGATATGGTTCAGATGCTTGCCGATATGAAACCCGGCTTTATCCGTTTTCCTGGCGGCTGTATTGTTGAAGGGAGAGATTTGGCCAATCGGTTTCAATGGAAAAAAACGGTTGGACCAATAACGGAAAGGGAATTGATTATCAACCGCTGGAATACCGAGTTTAGCCATCGTCTGACACCTGATTATTTTCAGACCTTCGGTTTAGGATTTTATGAATACTTTTTGCTGGCGGAAGATATTGGCGCATCTCCGGTGCCAATTCTCAATTGCGGTATGGCCTGCCAATTTAATACCGGTGAAGTGGTACCCTTAGATGAGTTAGATACATATGTTCAAGACGCTTTGGATCTGATTGAATTTGCTAACGGCACAACAGCTACAAAATGGGGAAAATTACGAGCGGATATGGGGCATCCTGAGCCTTTCCACCTCAGCATGTTGGGCGTTGGAAATGAAAATTGGGGCCCGCAATATATCGAGCGGTTAACCGTCTTCAAGAAAGCGTTAAACGAGAAACATCCGGAGATCAAAATTATCGCCAGTTCGGGTACCGATCCCGAAGGAGATCGTTTTGACTTCTTAGATGATAAACTGCGGGCGATGAATATCGATATCATTGATGAACATTATTACCGCCCACCATCCTGGTTTCTGTCGAGCGCCAATCGTTATGATAATTACCCTAGAAATGGGGTGAAAATCTTCGCAGGGGAATACGCTTCGCATACCACACGACCAAACGGTCCTGGCAAAAGTACCTGGGAGGCGGCCCTCTCGGAAGCCGCTTTCATGACGGGCCTGGAACGAAATGGCGACGTAGTGGAAATGGCATCTTACGCGCCATTATTCGGTCATGTCGAAGGCTGGCAGTGGTCACCTGATTTAATTTGGGTGGATAACTTGCAGGTATATGGAACACCGAGCTACCACGTGCAAAAATTATATGCGACCAATAAAGGGACAAGTATTGTTCCGATCAAACGGGATGGTGAATTCGTAGCGGGCAAAGATAGCCTATATGCTTCTGCAGTATTTGATGCCGTTGCGCAACAGCTTATCGTGAAAGTCGTCAATTACAATAGTAAGCCGATGAAAGTGAACCTTGCCATAAATTCGAAGAAAAAGCCTGCTGCGACAGCAGAGAAAATCACCTTGGCCAACGCCAACTTAAACCAGAGTAACAGTATCGAGGAACCATTGAATATCCGTCCAAAGCAAAATACAATAACTTATAAGGGGAAGACAATTGTTGAAACATTTGAACCTTACTCCTTGACCTTGATAAAATTGACCGTAAAATAAGATGAATATCCGCATACTCATTTTTACAACCCTGATGCTATTTGTGCATAACTTGTTTGCACAGGTGAAGGAATCGGATCTGGCTGCTTACCTCATGGTTTATTTTAAGGATGAAAGCCATGGTCTGTATGTTGCTGTCAGTCAGGATGGCTATTCTTTCACCGATATCAATAAAGGAAAACCGACCATTGCTGGTGATAGCATTGCACAGCAGAAAGGTATTCGCGATCCCTATATCATGCGTGGAAAAGATGGTTATTTTTAAATGGTCATGACGGATCTACATATCTACGGACAAAAGCAAGGGTATAGAAATACGGAATGGGAGCGCGACGGAGTCGCATTTGGATGGGGTAACAACCGCGGTATTGTCTTAATGAAATCGGCTGATTTAATTCAATGGACCCATACGGAGCTCTACTTGGAGAAAGCCTTTAAGGCTGGGAAAATGTTGGCGCCTTTTGGGCTCCCGAACTCATCTATGATGATCGGAATGGTAAAATGATGATCTATTTTACGATGCGGTTTGGCAATGGACTGAATCAGCTCTACTATGCCTACTTAAATAAGGAGTTCACAGCATTTGAATCAGAACCACAGCTTTTGTTTCAATACCCCAAATCAAATAAAAATTATATCGATGGCGATATGCCGAAGGTGGGGAATAAATACCATCTTTTTTATGTTGCCCATGATGGTGTTCCAGGCATTAAGCAAGCTGTTTCAGACCACCCGAATGGACCCTATCAGTATGATGATCGTTTCTATGACCCTGAGCCAGAAGCCTGTGAAGCTCCGAATGTGTGGAAAAGGATAGGGGAAGAAAAATGGGTGTTAATGTATGATATCTATGGGATATCACCACATAATTTTGGCTTCAGTGAAACCACAGATTTTAAAAATTTTGTTGATCTGGGACACTTTAATGCAGGTAAAATGAAATCTACTAATTTCACTTCGCCCAAACATGGTGCTGTCATCCCAATAACAAAGCAAGAGTTGCAGCGATTAGCAAAGCATTGGCAGTTTGATTTGTCTTTCCCAAAAAAATAGAAGCGCGTTAGCGCTGATCTTCGTACCTTATTGCCTTTATATGGCAATAAGGTACTTAACCAAATAAATTGCTAGTGAATTTCAGCTTAATACCGAGTTGAAAATTATGGATTGTTTTGAAGATCTCTTTAATTGTCGCCTTTTCGATATTGGTTAAGCTATCGATAGGTACATAATTGTTGGGCGCCAGTTTAGCGATACGGATCTGGTTGGCCTGATTTTTTAAACGGATCGACATCAGGTAATAATAGGATTGATTTAATTCCTCGTACTGTTCTTGTGTGAAGATGCCCAATTCAAGGAGCTGTTTCAACCTACCACCGGTATTTTCTTCATAAATTCTGTTTTGCAGTGCGTAAACCCGGACTAAGTCAACAATGGGTGTCATCGCTTTCTTGATATTGAAGACTTCAGAAGAACCTATTGTTTGCGTTTTTATTGCCTTGAAAAATGTGAGCGGCGGTTCATATTGCAGCGCATTCTTTGCAATGAACGTAAAAAAACGCTCGTTGGGTTTTTGTAGCTCAATATTGAGAAATTCTTTGAGTTGATCAATAATGCCCTGGTCACCATATAATCGCCTACAGTCGAAGAAGGTCGAAAATTTAATCGCATTCTCGGGGATGCTCTCTTCAATCCATTTCTTGTAATTTTTCTTCCAATGCGACAGCGAATGTGTCCATTCGGGATTACTGGCCATATATCCACCGGTACAGTAGCTAAAACCGATGGTATTGAGATGATCCGACACGCGACTGGCAAAATTGAGGAAATACGCGCGTACGAGCTCCCGTTGTTCGTTTGCTTTATCTTCATAAATAATGGCGTTATCTTGGTCGGTCATTAGCGTTTGTTCTTTCCTTCCTTCGCTGCCCGTTACCATAAACACAAATTTGGCGGGTGGCTCGCCCATTTCCCCGATCACTTTTTCAATTACTTTAAGGGCAATACTGTCGGCAACGGTCGTGATGACCTGGTTCGCAATCTCGGCATTTACACCCCTACCGAGCAATTGGTGAATAATCTCGGGAACATTATTCCATTTTTCACGCAACTCATCCAGCGTTTCGGCGAGTTTAACCGATTGAATGAATACGAGCGGAGACTGCCCCTGTTCACTCAATAGCCGATTTCGACTAAGGAAACCGATATAATTGCCCGCCTTCTCGACAAGGAGATACCTCGATTTCGTGCGGAACATCATCAGTACCGCCTCGTAAAGATAGGCCTGATCGGAAATACTGACAATGGGGTTATCCATAACCTGCGCGATAGATTGTGTTGCCGGAATCTGCTGGGCCACGACATTGTCTCTTAAGGTAATATCGGTTGCATAGCCGAGAATCTGCTCCTCCTTTTTAATAAATATGCAGCTTACCTTGTGTTTCGCCATGGTCTGTGCAGCCTCAAAGATGGGGGTATCGGGTGTACAGGATACGATATCTTTATAGGTAATATGCTCAATTTTGCGCGAATAGAGTTGGTCTGCCGCAAAGTAGCTTTCCTCAAAGGAAGCTGGCGACTTCACAAAATGAGAAAACTCCTCATCTAACATTCTTTTTCCAAAGGAATTGGTGAAAAAATGGAAAAACTCTTCATTCGCATTACACAACTCAATAAAGTCTTTTCGGGGTAAACGATAAATAATTGTACCTTTTTTCGCAATAACAGACTTGAGTGCTTTTGTTCGGTTTAATAAGACTGATATTCCACCAAAACAATACGGCTTATGGTGTATTTCGACCAATCGTTTATTATCGGAAACATCCAGAAAGAACGTTTCATATTCACCTTCGAGGATTAAATCAACACCATCCATATCCGTAATGTTCTGCCGATAAACTAAGGTATCTTTGGAAAAACGATGTTCATTGAATCTGTCGACGATACTCAATTGTAGGGTTTCGGGCAGAATTTGAAATGGCTGAGTCGATTTCAGTAGGCGTGGTATAGCGTCGGGGTTTTTCATGGAAGTTACATTAACAGATGTTTTCGAATTCAGCTTGCTGATTTTGTATGTCCTGCTCGGATAATTCAACTTTTCGAATCATTTCAAAATAACATTTAGCGGTAATCTCGGCATCTTTTTCTGCATTATGCATTTCGGTCGCTGGACTCGAAAATAGCGTTTCATGTAGCGATGAAAGTGGAAGATGTACCATATTCGGATTCCGAACGTATTTTTTGCTATGCAACAAGGTGCAAAAATATGCTAAGTTATGAAATGGAATAGCCAAGTTGGATCGATAGAATTCGGCTGCTAATACCTGCAGGTCGAATGATAGAAAATGGCCGATTAACTGCGGCTTATATTTTTTGATGTCATGACTGAATTTCCGTAATACGTCTTTTTTCTTCTCACCATATTTCATTAGAAAAGGTGGTGTCAATCCATGAATCTGTTCGGATGCAGGACTGATTGGTATTAACGGCTCATAAATATATTTATTGGTTCGTTTAACTTCATGTTGCTCTTCGTCATAGATGATCCAGGCCAATTGTAAAATATGGGGCCAATTGTCACTGTCCATATAACTCTTGTTCCATTTTTTCGGTAAACCAGATGTTTCCGTATCTAAGAATAGCAAATATTTTTTCAATGAATTGTCGGTAATTAATAATTAAAAGTAATCAAAATTTGTTGCAGGATAACGGGCCGTATCGAAATAATTTAGCTATAGCGTAACTATTTTGTCGTTACAACATAACAGTGCATAACAGTTCCTTTTCTAAAATCATTTACTTTAGCTATGTAATACCTAAATACATAGCTAATGAATGCTGTTTTCGGAGTAATCTTCCATTTTATAGGCGGTTTTGCGTCTGGAAGTTTTTATGTGCCCTATAAAAAGGTGAAAGGTTGGTCCTGGGAATCCATGTGGATTTTGGGCGGACTTTTTTCGTGGATCATTATACCTCCCATCGCGGCCATGCTCACGATACCCAATTTTATGGCGATTATTAAAGAGACCAATAATTCCATTTTAAGTTATACTTTTTTGTTTGGTATGCTTTGGGGGATAGGCGGTCTGACTTATGGTCTTGGTGTGCGTTACCTCGGCGTATCGTTGGGAAGTAGTATTATTTTGGGACTCAGCATGGTATTTGGCTCCTTGATGCCTAGCATTTATTATTTTTTCAATCGGGCCGAGGGTAAACACGGGATCGATTACTTCTTTACGACACAGCCGGGTGTTTGCATTCTCATTGGACTGTTGGTCTGCTTGGTCGGAGTCTATCTATGTGGTAAGGCTGGTATGTCCAAAGAAAAACACCTGTCAACATTATCAGCCGAAAGTAAATCGGATTACAACTTCGGTTTAGGTATCGTGGTAGCGATTGTCTCGGGTATACTAAGTGCCTGCTTCAATTTTGGTATAGAGTCTGGGAAACCCATGGCGGACGTGAGCAATGCGCTATGGAAGGCTGCTAACCCCAATAAGGGAGAATTTCTCTATCAAAATAATGTAACCTATATCGTAATTCTGTGGGGTGGCTTTATGACGAATTTTATTTGGTGTCTTTATCTGCTCATCAAGAATAAGTCTTTTAAAGATTATACGAAACCAGCAGTGCCGAAGTTGCGGAATTTTCTTTTATGTGCTATCGCTGGGACAACCTGGTATCTCCAATTTTTCTTTTATGGTATGGGGGAAAGCCGGCTGGGTAATGGCGCTAGTTCCTGGATATTACATATGGCTTTCATCATTCTTATTTCAAATGCCTGGGGTGTTGTATTAAAAGAATGGCGAGGGGTAGAACGTTTGACCTATCGTTCCATTATTGCTGGGATTATCACAATTATCATTTCCATTTGCATGCTAGGCTTTGCAAGGACATTAGAAAATTAATACTTAAACTATATAGAAGAGGTGAAAATGTACAAACATGTCAATTACTTATGGGACGATGAGAAAGCACGTACACTAGGCGGTGATGAAGTGGCTTTATTATTATATCGTTCGAATATTTTAGGCGCGGATTTAAGAATCACAAATTATGGTGGGGGCAATACCTCCTGTAAAGTTGTTGAAAAAGATCCATTGACCGGAGCGGATGTGGAAGTGATGTGGATAAAGGGCTCAGGCGGAGATATTGGGACGCTTAAGAAATCGGGATTGGCAGCACTCTATCTTCAACGGCTGCGCAGTTTAGAGCAGGTCTACCAAGGTTTGGAACACGAAGATGAAATGGTTGAACTATTTAACCATTGTATTTACGATCTGGATTCTAAAGCACCCTCTATTGATACGCCATTACATGGGTTTTTACCATTTAAACATATTGATCACTTGCATCCCGATGCAGCCATTGCTATTGCCGCTGCAAAAGATGGGAAGAAGATTACACAAGAATTGTTTAATGGCGCCATCGGCTGGGTAGATTGGCAGCGGCCAGGGTTTGATCTGGGCCTCAAGTTAAGAGCCTGTTTAGCAGAAAATCCGGGTATTCGGGGTATTATGTTGGGATCACATGGCTTGTTTACATGGGGAGACACCGCACATGAATGTTATGTGAATTCATTGGATGCAATAGAGACCTGTGCAGCTTATCTTGAAGAAAATTATAAGACCAAAAAATCTGTTTTTGGAGGACAAAAAGAAACCAGTCTGGAGCGAAGTCAACGCAGTTCACAAGCGGCTAAATTAGCCCCTCTTCTTCGGGGATTTTGTTCAAGTGAAAGACATATGGTCGGCCATTTTACCGATGATGAGGATGTGCTGGAATTTATCAATTCTAACGATCTCGCACGCCTGGCTCCATTGGGGACGAGCTGTCCAGACCACTTTTTACGGACAAAGATTCAGCCTTTGGTACTGAACCTGGATAAAAATGAAAATTTAGATAACGTCGAAGAGCTCAAAGTCAAATTAACACCTTTATTTGAACAGTATCGGGATATGTACACCCACTACTATGAAAGTTGTAAGCACGATAATAGTCCCGCTATCCGCGATAGAAATCCGGTAATCATTTTATACCCAGGCGTCGGCATGTTTTCCTTTGCAAAAGA
Organism: Sphingobacterium sp. UBA865; assembly: GCF_002295765.1. NCBI lineage: Bacteria > Pseudomonadati > Bacteroidota > Sphingobacteriia > Sphingobacteriales > Sphingobacteriaceae > Sphingobacterium > Sphingobacterium sp. UBA865. The sequence goes on from NZ_DBGB01000031.1 coordinate 171,369, forward strand.
TAAACAAACGGCACGTGTAGCGGCAGAGTTTTATATCAATGCGATCCATGTCATGAAGGGTGCAGAGGCTGTTAGTGAGTATACGGCTTTGCCGCGTCAGGAGGCTTTCAATATCGAATATTGGTTACTTGAGGAGGCTAAATTGCAGCGTATGCCCAAACCAAAAGCACTTTCCGGAAAGATTGCTTTGGTGACGGGAAGTGGTGGTGGAATCGGAAAAGCGATAGCCAAGAAAATGGCACAGGAAGGGGCCGTCGTTGTGCTGAACGATATTAATGCTGAACGTTTGGCGGAGTGCGAGCAAGAATTCGTGGCACAATTTGGCCAAGATGCAGTGATCTCCGTCCTGCTGGATGTGACCGAAGAAGAACAGATCCAAGAAGCGTTGTATAAAACTGTTTTAGCCTTTGGCGGGATAGACATCATTGTCAATAACGCCGGATTATCGATTTCTAAATCGATCGAGGACCATACCCAACAAGATTGGGACCTATTGTATGATGTATTGGTTAAAGGACAATTTTTGGTTACCCAAGCCATCACACCAATTTTAAAGGGACAGAACATAGGTGGTGATATCTTAAATATAGTCAGCAAAAATGCACTTGTTAGTGGTCCGAATAATGTCGGTTATGGGAGTGCAAAAGGTGCGCAACTGCACTTAAGTAGATTGTGTGCCGCAGAGCTTGGGCCATTCAAAATCCGTGTCAATGTCGTTAATCCCGATGCGGTGATTTCCGACAGCAATATTTGGGCTGGGGGCTGGGCCGAGGGTCGCGCAAAGGCTTATGGCATTCAGATCGAGGAACTGCCTACATTTTACGCGAAGCGGACCTTGTTGAATGAAGTGATTCTACCGGAGGATATTGCAAATGCCTGTTTTTGTTTTGTAGGTGGTTTGCTCTCGAAATCTACAGGTAATATACTCAATGTAGACGGTGGCGTAGCAATGGCATTTGTGCGCTAATTTCGCTATCTTCGGTATTGTGTTTTCAATAAGATCAAGAAACCACAATACCCTATTTTAATAAACCGAAAACAGTACTATTATGATTTTAGACAAGTGTGCTATCGCCGCACATAATGACCAATTGCAGGAGAGGCACCAGCGAGCCTTTGATTTTGTTTCTCACGAGATTGTACAAAAAGAAGAAATTTTAGAAAAACTACAAAAATTCCAGATTGCTATACCAAGCTGGGCATTGGGTACAGGTGGAACGCGGTTTGGCCGTTTCTCCGGTGCAGGTGAACCGGCAACACTGGAGCAGAAAATTGCGGATGTCGGCCTGTTGCATGCATTGAATGGATCGAGTGATGCTATATCATTGCATATTCCCTGGGATATTCCTAATGATGCTGAAGCGTTGAAGCAGTACGCAGCAAGTTTTGGAATTCACTTTGATGCGATGAATTCAAATACATTTCAGGATCAGGTCGGGCAGGAGCACAGCTATAAATTTGGGTCTTTGCATCACGTTGATCCACGCGTACGCCAACAGGCTATTGATCATAATATAGAAGTTATCGACTTTGGGAAGCAATTGGGATCAACATGCTTGTCGGTATGGCTGGCTGATGGTTCATCATTCCCTGGGCAGCTGAATTTTAGACAGGCCTTTGAAAATACCCTTGCTAGCCTACAGGAAATCTATACGCATCTACCTATAGACTGGAGCCTGTTTATTGAATATAAGGCATTTGAACCTTATTTCTATTCGACGACCATTGGCGATTGGGGGCAGTCTTTACTTTTAGCAAATAAGCTAGGTCCGCAGGCATTTACCTTGGTAGATCTAGGGCATCATCTACCGAATACAAACATTGAACAAATCGTATCGCTGCTGTTAATGGAAGGGAAATTGGGCGGCTTTCATTTTAATGATAGCAAATATGGCGACGACGATCTGACGGCAGGTTGTATGAAACCTTATCAATTGTTTTTGATATTCAGTGAATTGATTGATGGGATGGACGCGCGAGGAATGGCGCATGAATCGGCTTTAGGTTGGATGATTGACGCTTCGCATAATCTGAAAGACCCATTAGTCGATTTACTACAATCGGTAGAAGCCATTAAAATAGCCTATGCGCAAGCCTTGCTTATCGATCGCAAATCGCTTCGCGAAGCGCAAGCTCAAAACGATGTGGTCGCTGCTCAGGAGATTTTACAACAGGCATTTCGAACAGATGTAAGACCATTGCTTGCTGAAGCCAGACGACGCAGCGGTGCGGCATTGGATCCCATAGGGCTATTTAGGAAACTGGCGTTACGAGATAGACTGGTGGAAGAAAGGGGTAAAAACAGCGTTGCTACAGGCCTCTAAAAGATACACGACATGGAAAACAAAAGTATACCTGTCGTAGCCGTATTTGATGTTGGGAAAACGAATAAAAAACTTCTTTTATTTGATAAAAACTATAGCGTGCTATGGCAACGATCTGCTCGATTTTTAGAAACTGTCGATGAAGGTGGGGATCCCTGTGAAAATCTTGAAAGCCTCCGTTTGTCGATTTTTGATGCCTTGCATGAAGTACTCCGGCGGGACGAATATGATATTCAGGCAATCAACTTTGCAGCCTATGGGGCTAGCTTGGTTTACATTGATGCACAGGGCAAACCTTTGACTCCCTTATACAGCTATCTCAAAGATTTTCCTGCGGATATACAGCAACAGTTATATGACGCATATGGCGGTGTTGTCGCATTTTCATTGGCAACGGCATCACCATCACTGGGTAGTCTGAATTCAGGCTTACAGCTCTTGCGTCTGAAGCGTGAAAAACCTGACTTATTTGGGCAACTTGCCTATGCGGTACACTTACCTCAATATTTAAGCTTTTTGGTTTCAGGCAAGTTGTGTACAGATTTGACTAGCATCGGCTGCCATACTGCACTTTGGGACTTTAAACAGCATCATTATCATCAATGGGTAGAAGACGAGGGCCTCGTTGGAGCTTTCCCGCCAATTGTTTCGGGCGATACAGCCTTTAAAAGTACGTTTCTAGGTAAATCATATTGGGTTGGAACGGGGTTGCATGATAGTTCCGCGGCACTTATTCCTTATTTAATGAGTAATAAAGAACCCTTTGTTTTAATTTCTACAGGCACCTGGTGCATTTCATTAAACCCATTTGCGTCGATCGATTTGACAATAGAGGAGCTGCAACAGGATTGTTTGTTCTATCTTTCCTATCGCGGTACTCCCGTAAAAGCCTCCCGTTTATTTGCAGGGTATGAACATGAAATTCAATCAAAGCGTATTGCTGATTTCTTTGCGGTGGCCACGGCCAAATTTAGAACACTTGAAATCGACTGGGACATTATCGCGGCTTTGACAGCGCTTGATCTTCCGAAAGCAATAAATTTGAAATCTTTTGAAGCTATTGATCTGCATCGTTATCCAGATTATCAAACTGCTTACCATAGCTTAGTCTACTGTCTGGTCAAGGCACAGGTGACTGCCACCCAACTTGTTCTTCGCTGTACAGGGGCTAAACGGATATTTGTCGATGGTGGATTTAGCCGAAATCAGATCTTTATGAGTTTGATTGCGCGTGAATTTCCAGCTATGGAGGTATTTGCTGCAGCGATGCCACAAGCAACAGCCTTGGGTGCTGCACTGTTGATGCACCAGCATTGGAACGCAGCAGAGATCCCACAAAACTTGGTGGAATTAAAATTATTTAAGCCACCTCCTATTTCGTAAATGATTTTAGAACAGGATAGTACGGTACAGCTGTTCAGTTTGTTTTCTATTACTTCGATATAGAATTATAAACAGATTAAACCAAATTAAATTAAACCTCTAATCAGAATGGAAAGTAAATTAAAACATTACTCATTAATTCTTTGCGTGGCAATGATGATGGGAATGCCGTTTGCGTTAGTTGCTCAGGTGACCAAGATTATACAGGGTCATGTGGTGGGTAGCAAGAGCGGGCGACCTATCGCTGGAGCTTCGATTAAAGAAGTCGGTGGTAAAAATGCTAGTTCAACAAATGAAAATGGTGATTTTACCCTTTCTGTCGCGAGCAACAAAGTTGTTCTTTCAATCCAATATGTAGGGTACATCGCAAAAAATATGGAAGGGACTGTGGGGATCCCACTTCGTGTTGAACTGCAGGAAGACAACACTGTACTGGATGAAGTTGTTGTCGTTGCTTATGGTGCGGCGAAAAAAAAGGATCTGACAGGATCCGTATCCACAATCGACAATAAAGCATTGAATATGCAGTCAAATTCGACTGTCAGTAGGGCCTTGGAAGGGGCTGCTCCCGGTATTCAGGTGTCGGCAGTGGATGGACAGCCAGGTATCGACATGGGAATTCGCGTGCGCGGTATAGGCTCGGCGAGTCAGAATACCTCAAACGCGCTGGTCGTCATTGATGGTGTTCCCGCACAAAATGATAACCCGCTCGCCACCTTAAATCCAAAAGATATCCAGAGTGTTTCTATCTTGAAGGATGCGGCATCGACTGCCCTGTACGGTGCAAGAGGCGCTAACGGGGTAGTCTTAGTGACGACAAAAAAAGGCGTGTCGGGGCAACCCCGCATTTCATTTGAAGGAAAGCTCGGCGTCAATCAGGTGGGACCATATCAATTCGATAAAATCTCCAATCCGAAGGATATTTATGAATTTGCCTGGCTCTCTGTTTACAATTCTGTACGCTATGGGGTGGATGGTACCGGTATCTCAAAAAGATATACGACAAATGTGCAGAATCCGAATATGTCGCACGAACAGGCCGCTGAATTTGCCAGCTCGCATCTATTTGACTACATCGGATCGACGACTAAATTTCAACGGAACAGTTTAGGTAACTGGATGTTGTATGATGTGCCGGGAGCGGTTTATACACCCTCAGGCACAGGAGCTGATGCGAGTTCAACCATGAGTGGCGCATACCTCGTCAATACAGATGGTAAATTGAATCCTGGGGCTCGCCTCTTATATAGCGACAGATATGATGATTATCTACTAGAGAACAGATTACGACAAGATTATGATCTATCGGCCTCCGGCGGTAACGATAAAGTAAATTACTTCCTTTCAGGTGGGTACCTGGAAGATCCATCTTATATTCGGGGGTCTTCTTTCAAACGCTATAATGGACGTGCCAATTTTGATGCACAATTGAATGCCTGGCTGAAATTGGGTGCTAATATTGGCTACTCCAATCGGACGACACAATCGCCGGCGACACGCTTTGGTCGTAACCCGGGTAGTTCTACCGCCAATGTGTTTCGGTTTATCAATGGACAGAATCCACTGGTGCAACTGTATGCACGCGATAAAAATGGCGCCCTGATCGATGACAATGGAAAAAATAAAGTCCATGTACTTGCCGGAGATACCTACTCTCCACTGGGATTAACATCGGCAGCACTATCTTCTACCAATGTTTTGACGGTGCTGGACAATGATTTGGATCAACGTGTATCCGACGATTGGACAACACGTGTCTATGGACAGGCCAAATTCCTGAAAGACTTTACGTTTACAGCAAATGTCTCGATGGACAAGTTTAATGAGATGCGTACGCGTTATTGGAACAGCGAATCGGGACAAGCTGCAGGTATTGGAGCCTTTGGTAAGACCGCATCCAATACAACGATTTTGAACCTGCAACAATTACTGAATTATTCGAAAACAGTAGGCTTACACAATATAGAGGCTCTTTTGGGACATGAATATGATTCATTTAAGAACGAACAGCTCAACTACCGCTCGTCTTATGCACTGATCGATGACTTTGCGTCCTATATCAACTTTGTTGGACGTTATGATGGCGGAACATTCCCTAATCCGGGGGGTGGTGAGGATAAACGTACCATGGAAAGTTATTTTTCACGCGTCAATTACAACTACAATGACCGGTACTTTTTTCAGGGATCTGTCCGTCGGGACGGCTCGTCAAAATTCAAGTTGAAAGATAAACGCTGGGGGACATTCTGGTCCGTTGGTGGAGGCTGGCGTATCGACAGGGAGCAATTTATGGAAAATAGTAAAAGCTGGCTCGATCTCCTAAAAATACGTGGCAGTTACGGTGTAATCGGTAATCAGAATGGAATATCCAACTATTCGGGATACCAAACATGGAGTTACGCCGCCACCTATACACAGACGACAAATGGAACGGGTATTCCTGCAAATATCACCTTAAATCAAAATGCATATGTCAATGACCAATTAACCTGGGAAAACATATATACGTTAGATGGTGGTATCGATTTTAGCTTCTTTGGACGCGTACGTGGATCACTCGATTATTATAACCGCGTCACGGTAAATGCCATCTGGAATCAGCCTATCGCCATATCCAAAGGACAGTCTTCCATCGCGACGAACTCCGCAAAAATCGGAAATAAAGGTTTTGAAATCGACCTATCGGTAGATATCATCAAAAAGCCTGATTTCAACTGGACAGTGTCGACAAACGGAACACATTATACGACCAAGCTGAAAGCGGTACCAAATGGTGTCGGTGCAGATGCCTTGGGCGGGAATTGGACTGCAGGTACCGATGCCTGGGCTGCTGCGGGAACAAGTGCTGTAGCAAATATTACCTATTTACGAGGTGTCAACAAAGATTTCTTTAACCTCTACATGTTGAAATATGGCGGTGTGGACCAAAATACGGGTTTACCGCTATACTATCATCAGATTAGCAAAGCCGATGTTGACGCAGGTACCTATCCTGGATATAAAGAGGGTGAAAGTATAACCACCACAGATTATTCAAAAGCGAGCCGCTACGAAATGGGAAGTGCGCTACCGAAATGGATCGGTGGATTTAGTACTTCTTTGCGTTACAAGAATTTCGATCTGTATGTGGCATTGGCTTACCAATTGGGTGGAAAGTTTTTTAGTACAGAGTACGGAAACAATCTGTATGTGAGTGAAGATCCTGGAAAAGCGCTTTCATCGGAACTCATCGGTAATACCTGGACACCGAACAACACGGGGGCAAAATTCCCTATGGTGATGTATGGTAATACCTATGGCAATGGAGCAACGACAGGAAGCTGGCTCTACAGTGATTTGGGCTTATTCAGTGCTTCTTATCTCAATTTTAAGAATGTGACAATTGGCTATACTTTGCCAGAAAGTATCTTGTCAAAAATGAAAATCAAGCGACTTCGGATATTCGCTTCTGGTGATAATCTTTTTATGAAAACAGCGCATTCGGGAATAGATCCACGTCAGTCTCTTGTTGGTGGATTTGAAGTGGCGGCATATTCTTATCCGACCATGAGAACATTCTCCGGTGGTGTAAGTTTGGAATTTTAATGTTAAAAAAATCAGTTATGAAAAAGATATTTTTATGTGCATTGGCGATGACATTATTGTTTTCTTGTAGTAAGGAATTGGACATTGCACCCCCAAATAGTATCACGGATGAACAGATCCGGAAGCTACTGGAAAGTGGTGATGAGAAGAAAATTCAGGCTGTATTGGGCGGTATGGCGAACAATATGCCTAAACTGGTCAACTTTGGAGCCTTATCATCCGAGTCACGTTATGGAAGCAACCAGGGATTTGATGTCATGCGAAACCTCGAAGGCAATGATATTGTATTCGGAAACAGATTGCTTAATATATTTGGCTCCGACGAGTATAATCTGCTGGATTTTATTTCAGATGCTTCCGACAAAAATACCCCGTATTGGAATTATGCATGGAATATGGTCAATACAGCAAATAAAATGCTGAACTATCTTAGTCCAGAGACTGTCGGTACGAATAAAAAATTGCAGGAATACAAGGGCCGCGGACTGATATTGCGCGCCTACGCCTATAATTACCTGATGGAAAACTATCAGAATGCCTACCAGCAGGGAGGGAAAGCCAAATTAGGCATGCCGCTTTATGATACCTATTCTCCGGTTCAGGAAAGCAAGGCCCGATCTACTGCAGATGAGACCTATACTTTTATCAAAAACGATATCAATGAAGCGATCCGGCTTTTTAAAGAAGCAGGAATTGGCTTTACAACAGACCTATCCGATTTTGACCTTGGTGTAGCTTATTTTTTGCAGGCAAAAGTGTCGTTATGGACCGGCGACTGGAATACGACGATCAGCGCCAGCAACGAAATACTAACCAAGTATCCAACCTTAATGAGCCAGGCAACTTATGGTGCCACAAATAAAGGAACGCAGACGGCGCCTGAAATCAGACCCGAGCAAAATGGTTTTCTCAATATTACCATTAACCCCGAAGTGATGTTTGGTTTTGCGCTTGGAGAAGCAGTTACTGTACACAATTGGTGGATGAATCCCTTTGCTGAAGGAAACGGCGGAATCGGACAAGGTTTCCAGCGGATTGACAATCGGCTGTATGCCAAAATTGATAACCGGGACTATCGAATAGGTTGCTTTATGGCAGCGGATTGGGGGGATTATACTTACCCGACCAATGGTGATAAACGAACGATTCCGATGTATACCAATCTTAAGTTTGCCGCTACCCATGGCTTGGGAAGTGACGATAAGAAGAATGTGGGACGGGTGAGCTGTTATTATATGCGCAGTTCGGAAGTATTACTGATGAAAGCTGAAGCACAGGCACAGAATAAAGATGACCAAAGTGCAAAACAAACGTTAAACACCTTATTAGCTGCACGAACGAAAGCCGGACAGGCCACATTGACCTGCGATAACTATACTTCCATGCAGGGTTTATCGACCTTGGAAATGGTGCAATTTCAAACGCGATTGGAGCTCTGGGGTGAGGGCGGACGTGAATTCTATAACAATAAACGCTGGAACATTGCGGTTGGCCGTGCTGGCTCAGCCACACATGTCGATAAATCAACTTATCCTGTTAGTAAAATGACGCTACAGATACCTTTGGATGAGATGTTATATAATAATAAGATGGTTCAGAATTAAATGAACCAACAGATTTAATGATTTCATTTCGCTAAGTACCAGGAAGGAAAGTAATCGTCCTTGCTGGTACTTCCTCAAAAATACAGGATAGTTCAGGATACGATTGTAGCTGATCTTGTGTATTTTCAAGTACTGTAGATTACTTCGATAAAACCTAAAATTTAATGATATGAAGAACCAATTGACGGAAGAACAGGTAGCCTTTTACCAAGAAAATGGTTACATCGTTATAGAAGATTTTTTAAATCCTGAGGAGCTGGAAACCTGGCGTACCATTGTATTTGAAGCTGTAGAGCAGCGTGCAGGTCAGAAAATGCCGGGAAAGGAGGCCAAAGTTGGCGAAGATGATGGTATCAATAAGGATGCAGACTACTTTGGAAAAGTGTTTGATCAATTGTTGAACCTGTGGCAGACCAGCGAACAGGTGAAGGAACTGATGCTGGATCAGCGGATCGGCGAAATGGCCGCCAAGCTGGCCGGTGTTGACGGTATCCGTATCTGGCATGACCAAGCACTTTTTAAACGTCCATTTGCGAATCCTACCGCCTGGCATCTGGATACGCCTTTTTGGTCTTTCGCCGATCGAAACGCACTTTCCATTTGGATTGCACTCGATGACTCGACATTGGAAAATGGATGCATGTATTTCGTTCCCCGATCGTATAAGCAAACCGGATTTGAGAATTTGGGAATCGGGAAAAATATGGGGACAATTTTTGAACACTATCCCGAGCTTGCAAGTGTAAATCCGGTGGCCACACCGCTCAAAGCCGGAAGTTGTACCTTCCATAATGGATTGACGATTCATGGAGCCGGACCTAACATGACCAATGGGTTTAGAAGAGCTATGACCTGTGCGTACATGCCTGACGGAAATGTATTCAATGGACAAGCGAATATTTTACCGGAAGATTACCGCGCAACTTTAGCGGTAGGGGATCTCTTGAATAATGACGAACAGAATCCGCTAATCTACCATGCAGGATGGTAAAACTTGACTTTTTTTATCCGCGCTGGGGAAATGAGCATGTTGCATGGGAAGATTTTCTGGATCGTGTAGTGAAGGCTGGTTATGTAGGGGTCGAATGGTTTCCTTTTGGCGAAGATACCGATCCGGAGAAGGTCGTAAAATTGTTGCAGAAGTATAAGCTCAACTACACGATTGTAACCTGTGTTCAAAAAAAGGTGAACTCAATCAGTGCGTACTTCGCCCTGTTGGAAGAACAGTTGAACTACTATGGCATGCTCGCGGAAACTTATTTCGCTCCACTTTTTATATCGGTGCAGATGGGGCGGGAATATTTCTCGCCCGACGATGTGCTTGCAGGACTACAACTTTGTGCGCGTGTTGAAACGCAATATGGGATCGAAATTTTGCAGGAAACTCACCGTAATAAATGGAGTTATGGATTACATACCGTGGCGCCAATGGCGGAGTTATATCCGCAGTTGAAACTGACCTTGGATATCTCACACTGGTACTGTGTTTCGGAGAGTTTTCTTGAAGATCGACAGGAGGAAATGAACCGCCTGTTGCCCCATGTAAAACATGTGCATGCCCGTGTTGGACATAGTCAGGGATCCCAGGTACCTGATGTCCGAAAAAAAATCTATCGGGATATTGTCGCCACACACTGTGCTGTCTGGCAACGCTGGATAGACCTCAATAAACCCGATGCGCGGCTGACCATGACGACTGAATTTGGTCCGCCACCGTATCTCATTCCCTCAGGGAATCAAGTGCTCGATTGTGAGCGCCAATGGAAACAAAACTTATGGATGAAAAACTACCTATCAAGGCACCTTATAACCTAATTTCAGCATGATGAAGCGAAGAATATTTTTACAGCAAAGCAGTTTTTTGGGAGCCTCCTTCTTATTTGCCAAGCATTTAAAAGCATTTGACAAGGAATCAGTGGATATGGACCGCTACTATACACAGTTTCAAAATCCGTCGGCTGCGCAAAGACCTTTCGTGCGCTGGTGGTGGAATGGCAATAAAATCAATAAAAATGAACTGCTTCGCGAACTGAAGCTATTAAAGGATGCCGGAATAGGTGGAGTGGAAATCAATCCCATTTCCTTTCCGAAGCGTACCGACGATATGGGTATTCCATCATTAAAATGGTTGAGCAAAGAATGGGTAGATATGGTACAGTATACAGCCAATGAAGCAAAAAAGATGGGTATGACCACCGATCTCATCGTTGGTTCCGGCTGGCCTTTTGGTTCAGAAGATCTTCGGGAAGAAGAAACCGCTCAGGTTGTGCTGGTGCATTGTGAACCCATTGAGGGACCCACAACCTATGTTGTCCGACCCTACCATGTTTTTAATATGATAGATCCCGCTGTAACGGATAAAAACCCATTGCGCAATCCCGAGATCCTCGCCATCAAATTGGTAAAAGATCCGATGCAGTCCATCGATGATGCGGTTGATTTTGCGGCAGAAATTGGCAAAGACAAAATTGAAATTCCTGTTCCTTCGGGAAAGCATATCCTCTATTTCCTGGTGAAATTTAAGGCATTTGCCTCCGTCATCAATGGAGCCCCGGGAGCAGCGGGCTCCATACTCAACCACATGGATAAGGACACTGTGTCTCGCTACCTCGAGCGCATGTCTACACAAATGCAACAGCAGATAGGACCATTAAAAAACTATGTTCGGGCATTGTTCACCGACAGCATGGAACTCGAAGGCTGCAATTGGTGTGATGACTTTGCTATTGAGTTTCAACGCCGTCGCGGTTATGATATTATGCCTTATTTGCCTTTCATTTTATTTAAGGTCGGGCGCTTGGGGGCTGTGGTCGACGAAAACTACGGTGCAAAGAAAGGTGCGAAACTTACCGAGATGCTAAATCGTGTACGCTTTGATTATGAATATACCAAAGCCTCTTTATTGAAGGAACGATTTACGGATACGTATGTCAACTGGTGTCGCTCGCTTGGGGTGAAATCTCGTGCCCAGGCCTATGGGAGAGGCTTTTTTCCATTGGAAAGCAGCTTGGAGTACGATATTCCGGAAGGAGAATCGTGGACAACAAATTATTTGCGCCATAAGCTGGGTGAAGAGATGCCTGACGAAGACTATCGTCGCGGCCGTGGTTATACCATGATTGATAAGTATGTCTCCTCCGCAGCACATCTGAAAGGAAAACGGCTTGTGAGCTGCGAGGAGATGACCAATACGTACCTTGTTTTTAATACGCAACTCGAATTGTTAAAGCTGGGATCGGACCAGAGTGCAATGACCGGGATTACACATTCTGTTTGGCATGGATTTAATTATTCGCCCTTAGAAGCTCCTTTTCCTGGATGGATTCAATACGGCTCTTTTTATAACGAACGCAACAACTGGTGGCCCTATTTTAACTATTTAAATAATTACAAAGCTCGCCTTTCATCACAGCTGCAACAGGGCGATTATTTCGCAGATATGGCCATTTTGCCGGCCAATTATGATCTCTGGACAGAGAACGGTGTGCAAACGGATCCCTTTCCTGAGAAATTGAATGTCCCCTATACTTCCTTACTTTGGGAAGCTATCAGCAAAAATGGTGGGAATGCAGATTATATAACGGAGATGATACTGCAGGATTGTAAGGTAGAGCAGGGAAATCTATGTTACGGCAAAAGAAAATATAGCGTGCTTTTTTTGCCCGGTATCAAACGGATGTCGCCGAAGTCAATGGCTCGCCTCCTTGAGTTTGTTAAATCCGGTGGGCGTGTTGTGGCGATTGAAACCTTACCACAGATGAGCTTGGGATTGCAAGATCAGGTAAAAAATGATGCCGAAGTGCAAGCAATACTGCGTAAGCTGCAATCCTATCCAGATCGATTTATTGCCACGCCGAAACCTGAGGACAATAACTTTATGGACTGGTACCATTTGGCCATGCAGCGGTTCAGGCTACCCCATTACTTGCATATTGATCAGCCTAACCGTTATGTGATGCAGATGCGTTCTATTCGGGATGATGGTAGTGAATGCTATTTTATCCAGAATGCACACCGGGCGAATAGTGCAAGACTAAACATCTCATTTATTGCGCCCGAAATTAGAAAGAAAACATGTTGGCTATGGGATCTGGATACGGGTAAACGTTCTCGGGTAAACCTGGATCGTGAAGACAGTTTGTTACTGGATATGGGGCCTACAGATGCTTTCCTTTTTGTATTTGACAACCATCGGGAAGGTACAGTGTGGCAGCCTTTGGCAACAACGGGAAGTCATGCCCTAGATTTGAGTACCCAATGGAAAGTAACATTAAAACATAAACAGGAAGGTACATCCCAACAACTTGTACTGCCGCGACTAATAGACTTTAAAGAGGATGAACAATTGATGTGGTTTTCAGGAACAGCGATCTATCAGCGTTCATTTAACTGGTCGGCAGCAGGACAATGCCTGTTGAATCTTGGAAAGGTAGCGGGTGTTTCTGAGGTTTTTGTCAATGACCAATCACTTGGCGTAAAATGGTATGGAAGGCGGATTTACGACCTCGCTGCCGTGTTAAAAAATGGGGAGAACCAGATCGAAGTGCGTATTACGACCACCATGGGAAATTATTTGAAAACGTTGAAGGATAATGAAAATGCGCAATATTGGGTCAATAGAAAAGGTCGGGAGCAGGAAATACAATCTATGGGCCTGATTGGTCCAGTTACTTTATATACAAGCTAAATCATGAAAATATTACCTATTTTTCTTTTCATCATCCAGGCTTTAACAGTCAGGCTAGTCGCAGCGCAGGAGCACCAAGCGGCAGATTTTGGTATTCGCGGTGATGGTGAAGCACTGAATACACGGTCTATCCAGGCCGCCATTGATTATATTACAGCCAAGGGCGGCGGAAAGCTCGTCTTTACCCCAGGCAACTACATCACGGGGTCTTTTTACCTGAAATCCAATGTAACCTTACAACTGGATCAGGGGGCAAATCTTTTGGGCTCTAACAATCCTTTTGATTATCATAAAGATTCCGTCGTCAACTGGCAGTCGATGATCTACGCTATTCGACAACAGAACATTGGTATTATCGGCAAAGGAACAATCAATGGTCGCGGTTTTCAGACAGCAATGAATGCTCTTCAAAATGTGCACAAGGGAATTGTGCAGGATGAACTTAAATTAGATCGATTGCGGGAATGGAACCGTCCCGAAAACATTTACTTCCGGGAGTGTAAAAATGTACTGATTAAGGATATTACCTTACGTGATCCCGGTAGTTGGAATCAGACCTACGACCAATGTGAAGACCTCCATGTGGAAGGCATTTATGTAGACAGTAAGTCCTATTGGAATAATGACGGCATCGATGTGGTAGACTGCAAGAATGTGGTGATCCGGAATTGCTATTTCGATGCGGCTGATGATGCCATCTGCTTCAAGTCGCACGATGCAAATGCAGTCTGTTTGAATGTGCTGGTCGAAAACTGTACGGCGCGCTCCAGTGCCAGTGCCCTCAAGTTTGGGACAGTCTCCCGTGGTGGCTTCCGAAATTTTGTTGTCAGGAACCTGGTGGTCTATGATACCTATCGATCGGCAATCACTTTTGCTGCTGTAGATGGCGGGTTCGTTGAAAATATCCTGGTGGACGGTGTCAAAAGTATCAATACCGGTAATGTTATTTTCTTGCGTATCGGCGATCGTTGGAGCAAGGGAAAGAAACCTTTTATGAAAGATATAACGATTCGCAATGTATATGCAGAGGTACCTGCCAATAAGCCGGATTTGGGATATAGTTATGAGGGACCCGTAGAAGATATGCCCCGGAATATTTCTCCGGCAAGCATCATCGGCTTACCTGATCATAAGATCGAAAATGTTACGCTAGAGAATATAGAGATCGTTTATCCCGGAGGTGGAAACCCATTATATGCTTACCGCGGGACTGACCCCAAGTCATTGGATGGTATTCCCGAAATGGCCAATGCTTATCCGGAGTTTTCACAGTTTAAAGAGTTGCCAGCTTGGGGACTATATATCCGTCATGCCAAAAAGATCAATTTAAAAAATGTGACTTTCCGTATTAAAGGAGCAGACTATAGGCCAACGATAGTTGCCGATGACCTTACTGGGGGAGCCTGGGATTTTAAGTCCTATTTGGTTGGAGATCGGTTAAAGGACAGTTTCCATTTATATCAAACAAAAGATGTCAAAATTAATTAGACAGCCTAACATGAAGAAGTATCTATTTTTGATCGTGTTATGGGTGAGCTGCTTCAAGTTGTTCGCTCAGGACTATAATGCATCGCTTTTCGGCTGTAAGTCCGATGGTGTAACCAATAATATGGGATCTATTCAATATGCCATTGATTATATTGCCAAAAAAGGCGGTGGTAAGCTGCATTTTTATGTCGGACGTTATCTGACCGGAACGTTTAGCTTAAAATCCAATGTATCCATCGAACTGCATGAGGGCGCTGTACTGGTCGGCAGCAGCAACATCTTTGATTACAGCCTTCAGGATGGCAAAAGAGCACTGATTGTCACAGTCGGTCAATCCAACATTCAGATTGGTGGGAAAGGCGTCATCGATGGACAGCAGTCTTTATTGCGGGGCCAAATCGCCGCCCTAAGGCAGAAAGGATACCTGGATCTGTCTGAAAAAGGGGAAGACATTAGCCTGATTTATTTGAAAGCTTCAAAAAATATCCAGATCAATGGAATAATGGAATTGAACCTGCTCGGAGCGGCACATTTTATTGATCAATGTACGGATGTTACCCTTAGCGCATTGGATATAAATAGCCCGGGTAGTATTGGTGTGTATGTCAGCAATTCCAAAACGGTGCGTCTGGCCAATGTTTTCTTTCGGGCAATAGGCAAGGCGCTGGTTGAATCCGGAGGGAGTCAGCAGGTCATCAAAGAAAATAGCCGGTTGGCTAATGGTAAAACATTATAAATGGGATGTTTATGAAAATCAAACTTATTCTTGTCATGATCTTCCTTTATGGTGGTATATTGACATTACAGGCGAAAGAATACAATGCTTCTCTTTTTGGCATTAAATCGAACGGAACAACGTTAAATACCACTTCTATACAAAGAGCAATTGATTTTATTCATGAGCAGGGTGGGGGGACGCTACGATTCTACGTTGGACGTTATCTGACAGGGACGGTTGTACTCAAAGAGAATGTGCATGTTCAACTCGAAGAAGGCGCAATCCTGGTCGGCTCAACCAATATTTATGACTATAATATCGATGTTCCGAACTGTGCATTGATTTATGCAAAGGACGCCAAAAATATTACCATTAAAGGAAAGGGAGTTATTGACGGGCAGGGGCGTGAAGTTGCTTATAACTTGCTTGCACAGGTCCAGAGCGGTGTGCTCAAAGACCCCTTAGACTATGATCGCCCACGAAATAGAAGACCAAAGGCCATTTATATGCGCTCTTGCGAAAATGTCCGTATTCATGGTGTCACCATCAAAAATTCAGCCGACTGGGTACAGGTCTATGATCAATGTGTCAATACCGTGGTAGATAGCATCACCGTTGATAGCAAGGCCTTTTGGAACAATGATGGTATCGACATCGTCGATTGTCGTAATTTTAAGTTGCTCAACTCTTTTATAGATGCTTCGGACGATGCCATATGCCTAAAATCGCATGATGCTACGAAGCGCTGTGAAGATGTGGAGATACGCAATTGTACAGCACGGTCGAGTGCCAATGGCATTAAATTCGGCACAGTTTCCGCTGGTGGTTATAAACGCATTCGTATCATCAATAATAAAGTCTATGACACTTTTCGTTCGGCTTTGACGATTGCAACACCCGATGGTGGTACAGTAGAAGATATTCTTGTCGATAGTTTGACCGCTTTTAACACGGGGAATCCTTTTTATTTGCGCATTGGTGCACGTTGGAACAAAGGACGTATCGGCTCCATGAATAATGTTGTGATTCAGAACGTAAAAGTTGAGGTGGCAAAAGAGAAACCAGACCGCGGTTATTCCTACGAAGGACCTATTGAAGATAATCCACGCAATCCATCACCCTCAAGCATTGTAGGACTGAAAAACGCACCTATCCGAAATGTAACCTTTCGGAATATAGAAATCAGCTACCCAGGGGGGGCGAATCAATACTATGCTTATCGGGGGACGAGCAAAGCTGATCTCGACAGTATTCCCGAAATGGAAGCATCTTATCCCGAATTCTCCCAGTTTAAAGAGCTTCCTGCCTGGGGCTTTTACATTCGACATGCAGAAAACATACATTTTGAAGGAGTAGTCCTCAAATTGAGGGAGGAGGATTATAGACCGATGCTGGTGCTGGATGATGTCAATGGATATTCCCTGTCCCGGGTAAAGCAGACGGGAGCGAAGGGGAAGAAAGAGTTGGTTGCACAGGGATCCAAAAAAATTAAACCTTAAAGGAAATACGTAACTTGTTGACCAAGATATAACCTGTTAAATTGAATGTTATGCGATTACACCTGTTGTTGGCCTTGACAGGCTTGATACTCTCCCTAGGATTGCGCGCTCAAAATACGGCGCAGGATTCTATTTATGTTTATGCGCATTACACAAAACAGGAAATTTATATTCCCATGCGGGATGGAAACAAGCTCTATACAGCAATTTACAGCCCAAGAGATACGGCAAAGAGTTATCCGATTATGATGACGCGGACACCCTACAGTATTGCACCTTATGGGGAACAGAATTTTCGAATTCCGATCGGTCCAAGCATGGAATTTGCGAAGGAAAAATTCATTTTCGTTTACCAGGATGTCAGGGGGAAATATAAGTCTGAGGGCGATTTTATTGCCAATCGCCCCTATACGGATACGCCAGGAGCGGTCAATGAATCAACAGATACCTACGACACAATTGATTGGCTCGTGAAACACTTAAAATCGAACGGTAAAGTGGGGATATGGGGTATTTCCTCCCCTGGCATGTACGCATCAATGGCACTGATTGATTCACATCCCGCATTGTGGGCTGTATCGCCGCAGGCACCGGTAACGGATTGGTTTCTAGGGGACGATCGTCATCATAACGGGGCTTTTATGTTGATGGGGAGCTTTTCGTTTCTGTCCTCATTTGGAAAAAAACGCGATTCTATCGGTAGCAAGGGGCCAGCGGGTTTTTCCAATTATGGAACCGATCAAGCGTATCCCTTTTTTCTGAAAGCAGGAGCACTGGCCAATCTCAATGAGCAGTATTTAAAAGGCGAAAGCATCCTTTGGAACGAAATGATGTCTCATCCAAATTATGATGACTACTGGACGTCGCGAGCCTTTCTTTCTCGAATCCGCGAGCTAAAACCGCAGGTACTTGTTGTCGGTGGATGGTTTGACCAGGAAGACTTATATGGGCCATTGAAAACCTACCAGGCACTACAAAAAATTGCACCTGACCGTGTAAAATTAGTGATGGGCCCCTGGTATCATGGTTCATGGTCCAGGGGAAGTGGCCGTCAACTGGATAGCCTGGATTTTGGTCAAAATACAGCCAGCTATTATCGAAAAGAAATTGAACTTCCTTTCTTTGTAAGCCATCTCAAAGGGCAGGGGAAAGATGCACTTGCTGCGGCTACAGTTTTTGTAACAGGCGAGAATAGCTGGTCTTCTCATCAGACATGGCCTGTGGCGGAGGTACGTTCACAACCCTTGTTTTTTACAGCAGATAGAAAGTTGAGTTTAAAGCCAGCCCCCAAATCGGCATCTCCCTATGTCTCCTATATTTCTGATCCCAGCAAACCTGTTCCCTATACACGGGAAAAAACAGTTTTGCGCGGCTATAAATACATGTATGAAGATCAGTTTTTTGCCGCACAGCGACCAGATGTGCTTGTCTTTGAAACTGAAGTCTTAGAACAGGATGTGAAGTTGATGGGGAATATAAAGGCAAACCTGTTTGTCAGCAGCACGGGTAGTGATGCGGATTTTGTCGTAAAACTAATCGATGTGCATCCGTACAAAAAAGGGGATAAACTTTCGGACTGTCAATGTCTGATCCGTGGGGAAGTCATGCGGGCCAAATATCGAAAAAGCTTTGCTCATCCGGAAGCGATGAAACCCAACCGGGTTGAAGAAGTTCGTTTCGATATGCAGGATGCTGCTCATGTATTTAAAAAAGGGCATAAGATTATGGTGCAGATACAAAGCTCCTGGTTTCCTTTGGTCGATCGAAATCCACAGCAGTTTATGAATATTTATGATGCTACCGACAAGGACTTCAAAACGCAGGAACATCGAATCTATTGTCAGGGGCAATATGCTTCTTTTATTTCATTACCTATTGTTACGTCTCATGAAAATTAAGTATTGTTGTTGTTTTGTTCTTATATGTATTTCCAGCTTTTCGCTTCGGGCGCAGGTCGATTATGCGCGAGCAGTTGTGAAGGAGCTGGCATCAAAGGCCTATGCAGGTCGTGGATATGTCTTCGATGGTGACCGAAAGGCCGCCGCTTTTATAGCCAAGGAGTTTAAAAAGAGTGGACTGCTGCCCTTGAGCGATCATTATTATCAACCTTTTGTGATGCCCGCGAACGTATTTCCTAAGGATGTTAAAATTACGGTAGATGGCCAAAAGCTCCGTATGGGTGAACAGGTGTTGATTGAAGCATCCAGTCCGTCCCTCAAGGGGAAATTTGAACTGACGGAGGTCATGATCTCTTCTAATACAGATGCTTTGGATAAACTGATGCAAAATGCAGCATTTCAACATAAATTTCTGGTACTTGATGAGCGTAAGGCTTTGGAAACGATGAAGCCCGACCAATTTCGATCCGCCTTACTACGACTTGCCCAAGGAGGGTATTACCGTGGGATTCTCGTGCAAACCAAGCAAAAGCTGCTTTGGCGGGGAGCTACCAGTCAGCTCAATCGACCCATTGTTTATGTAAAAAATAATGCTGCTGTAGCGTTGGAAGGGAAGCAGATCAATTTGGCAATCCATGCCCGCTTTCAGCCAGACTATACGACAAATAATGTCTGCGGTATGCTGAAGGGAACCAGTGCATCGGACTCTACGATTGTCATCACGGCGCATTATGATCATGTGGGGGCGATCGGTAGACATACTGTTTTTACCGGTGCCAATGACAATGCCAGTGGTACAGCCTTGATGCTCTATCTAGCACGCTATTATCAGCAGCATCCGCCGCGCTATAACATGGTTTTCTTGGCCTTTTCGGGCGAGGAAAGCGGTTTACTAGGCTCGAGTTTCTTTGCTAAGAATCCACTTATAGACCTCAAAAAAATTAAATTCCTGCTTAATTTTGATATGGCAGGCACAGGCGATGATGGCATTCAAGTGGTGAACGGCACTATATTTAAAGAACAATTCGAACGACTAACGGCAATCAATACGGATAAGAAATACCTACCTCAGGTGAAAGTGCGTGGACCAATGAACCGGAGCGACCATTATCCTTTTTATGAAAAAGGAGTGCCTTCATTTTTCATCTATACCCTGGGTGGCATTGATGCCTATCATGATATTTACGATCGATACGAAACGTTGCCCTTTACGCGGTTTAATGAGTATGTAAGGCTCATCATTGATTTTATCAGCACCATTTAATAAGGGATTATGATCGGTTAAATTTTTCGATATGAAACATCTTAAAAGGGCTTTGACCTTGGCACGGAAGATTTTTTGCTATAGTTTGTTGTACTTCATTCCATTTTGTAGCTATGGTCAACTGCAATTGGTTGTTTCACCTGATGGAAGTGACAATGGAGATGGTACACTGGCGCGCCCTCTGGCGTCGGTCGCTAAAGCGCTAACGTTGTTGCGCGCGCAACGAAGTGAGAAGCCTAAGCATACCGCTTTTGTGCTTCTTCGTGGTGGAACCTATTTCTTTGACTCAGGGATTTCATTGGATGAAAGAGACAGTCACACCATTATTCAGGCTTATGGCAATGAAAGGGTTATTTTTAAAGGCGCTATTCCGCTGTCGGTAACAGGTTTGCTTCAAACACGCGAGGGCGAATCGATCAATTTCTATCAACTGAATTTACGGGAACATGGTGTCAAGGACCTCGGACAATTGCGACAGGTTGGTTTTTCCAGAGCCAGTGGCAATGCTCCGGGTGAATTATTTGTGGATGGCAAAGCTTTTCATCTGGCGCGCTGGCCCAATCAGGGCATGGTGCCCATGGGAAAAGTGATCGATGCAGGTTCCATTCCGCGTAATCGGGATTCGAGCAATCGGGGCGGTGTTTTTCAGTATAAAGAATCACGTATCGATGCCTGGGCAAAGGAAAATGACCCCTGGATCGCGGGTTATTTCAAATGGGGCTACGCCGATGATATGGTCCGTGTCAAAAGCATTGATCCAAACAAAAAAAACATAACAACAAAAGAACCCACATTATATGGCTTTGATTATAAGAAAAAGTACAGGCAGTGGCGGGGTATAAATCTATTGGTGGAATTGGATACTGTAGGTGAGTTCTATCTCGATAGAAAAAGCGGCTTGCTGTCATTTGCTGTTGATAAGTCCATAAAGACATTAAGCTATTCTGTATTGGAAGAACCATTTTTTAGTCTGATCGGTACGCAGTATACACAGATTAAGGGCATTGAGTTTGAAGAATCCAGAGGAATGGGGATTTACCTGCGGGATACCTATGCTGTCGAGATTGATGCGTGTAGGTTTAATAATTTGGGGAGCCTGGGTGTTGCGGTTGGGTATGGAATAAAACCTTTTGAGCGTTTGCAGCACGAAGGTACGGGAGAGGTGCTGGACAACAGTATCGGAGATTTACATCAGCACCTGTATAGTCATCCGACATTTGATCAGAAAGGAGGTGAACAGAATGTCATTCGCCATTGTCATTTTTCTCATCTAGGAGCCGGCGGGATTTCGTTGTCGGGAGGAGACCGTACCAAATTGACGAAAGGGAATAATCGAATTGAGAACTGTATCTTTTTTGATCTGAACCGTTTGGAGCGGTCCTATCGGCCGGCGATAGCACTCTACGGTGTGGGCAATACAGTCAAAAATTGTGAGATATCAGATTTGCCGAGTATGGCTATTCTCATTCATGGCAATGCGCATAAAATTGAATATAATTACATTCACAAGGTTGCACAGGAAGTTGATGATCAGGGGGCGATTTACATCGGACGGGATCCTTCGGAGCGGCACAATCTGATTCAATATAACCTACTCGCAAATATCCCCAAAACATTGAGGACTTCGGGTATATATCACGATGATGCATCAAGTGGGACCAAAGTATTCGGCAATATTTTCGTTAATGCCGGAGAGCGATCGGCATTTATTGGTGGAGGCTCGGATAATTGGTATGTGAATAACCTATTTGTAGGTGCTGGAAGGTGGGCGGTACGTGTGGACAATCGTTTGGAAAATTGGCTTAAAAATCTGAATGTGTACCAATCGGGGCATCTGTTTTATGATCGTTTGGTTGGCGTTAATTATCTAATAAGTCCTTATCGCGAGGCTTATCCTGAATTGGCATTGCAGTTCAGTCGAAATGGAAAACCTACAGGAAATGTATTTCAGGATAATCGGTTTTACAATTGTAAGCACATTTTAAAGGGTAAAAGAAAATGGCTTGCCTGGGATCAAAGTAACAGAGAAGGTTTTCTACCGGATTTCCGTCGCGATTTTCAGAAAATGAATTTAAAGGAACTCCAAGTTGTTCTAGGGACGAAAGCCCTAGAACAACAGATTCCCATAGACAATATTGGCCCTCAATAAGAGTTCTATTTCTCCGTTTGCTGTTTTATCCAGTTGAACCATTCGTTCTTTTGATCCGGATGGGTCCAGTGTCCTGTCTCCTTGTAGATGCGCAATGTTTTTGGTGCGTTGATGCCATTATAGCTAGCATACATGGAAGTCGGTGGGCAAATTATATCGTTGAATCCCCAGGAATAGAATCCCGGCACGGTAATGCGTTTGGCAAAGTTGACCACATCGTAATAGGATAATGTTGTTTCGAGATCACGGATGCCTTTTAAGGTACTGTAATTGGCGGGAGCAAAATAATGCGGCCATCCGCCAGCCCGTTGATGCAGGTAGCCCGTCAGGTCCGACAGGGCAGGATAGAGCGCCGCAACTGCGGTCACACGCTTATCCAATGCTGTGGTCACGATGCTCAACGCGCCACCCTGACTACCGCCCATAACAACGAGGTTTTTCCCATCCCATTCAGGTAGTGAAGCGAGGTAGTCGTTGGCGCGCAGACAACCTAAATAGACACGCTTATAATAAAACTGATCTTTATCCTGCAAATTATAGTTATAATATGCCCTCAGCGCTCCTGCAGCTAGATCTTTATAGACCACGGAGTCTAGGTCGACCGGAATGCCATGTATGCCAATGCTTAATACAATCATTCCTTTGGCGGCCAATTCAATTTCCGGCCCATAAGGGCGTACGCCAGCACCGGGCACACGCAATACAGCTGGATATTTACCCGGGTCTGAAGGCATGCTTAAAATACCATATATTTTGCTATTTCCAACGTTGTTAAATGATACACGATAGACGTCGACCTCTACAGTGCTCTTGTCAGGAAGCAAAGTTTTGCTGGCCTCGATGGGAACAGTCTGCAGCGTTTTGATAGCCTTATCCCAAAACGAATCAAAGTCCGCTGGATTTTGTTGTGTGGCAATAATTTTTTCGGGTGAAAAACCGATTGTACAGAGCTTTTTGGTCTGCTTTCCGTTTTTAGTTACAATAACAGTACAACGCAGAAAGCCCGGTTTCTTCAGCGTGAAAGGAGTACTTTTAAAATGGCCCTGAAAGGATGGAATCCGTGCACTGACAAAAGGGCTGACCATTTCGGGGCCTATTTCGTAATACACACTGTCGCTATGGAAAGCTTGTCCACCCGCATTGACCTGAATATCAAAACTAACTTGATCGCCGGGTTTTGCGAGCCAGTTGTCGTAGTTTGTATTGATCTGTATGTCTAATTTTTCGGTTTGCCCTTTACTGTTTATGGCACAGCACAAAAGCAAGGTTAAGAAAAGAAATTTGTTGATTTTTTGCATAGTAAGATGAATCTAAATGGACTATTTTCCTGCTTCAATGAGCAGCAGCAATCCGAGGATAAATAAGCAAAACATAAATCCGAGCCACAGCATGGTCTGTTTGGTGGCGCCTTTGAATTCGCGCCAGATAAACACCCCCCAGAGGGCCGCAACCAAAGTTGCACCCTGGCCTAATCCATAGGATATTGCTGGCCCGGCTTTGCCGGCAGCGATTAGGTTAAGGGAATTGCCGACCCCCCAAATGATACCGCCGAGAATACCGACAAGGTGTACACTGAAATTACCTTTAAAATAATCGCTATAGCGAAGTGGTGGCCCCGCTAACGGCCTTTTCATGAGTAAGGTGTTGAAAATGAAATTGCTCAATAAGATACCGCATGAAAAAATAAATACGGCCGTATAGGGTGTCATTTTTCCGATTGCTGGCGACTCAAAATTATTCAGGTCCATGGCGGACGCGATAAATCGATAAAATAACGACATCAACAGCCCTGCGAGGAGACTAAGAAAAATGCCTTTCGAGGAAAGTTTCTGCTGATTTTTCATCATTCTTTTATAGGCAAAAGCATTGATAACAATGGCTACCGCGATACAGGCTACTCCAGCAAATAGGAGCGATGGATTACCTTGCATTGCTGCAATATAGTTGATGAGGACTCCTAAAATCAATGCCGTACCGATACCGACCGGAAATGCAACAGCCATACCCGCTAGGGAAATCGCCGAGGAGAGTAGGATATTTGCAGCATTGAAAATAATCCCACCAAGTAAGGCATTGCAGATATTGTTTCCCTCTGCTTGTTGCAGATCGGCGACAAATGGTCTACCGAGCTCGCCATGGCTACCAAGTGTAAGGGCAAACAGTAAAGAAAGGAGAAAAATGCCGAGGACATAATCCCAGTAGAAAAGTTCATAGCGCCAGCTTTTGTTGGCTAGTTTTTGGGTATTTGCCCAAGAACCCCAGCAGATCATCGTAATGATGCAGAAGATGATGGCTTGGGTATAGCTTGTTACAATAAACATGTCTTCTTGTTGATTCTGTTAATAGTTGAGTGAAACGGTACCATTATCGACTTACAGCGGGAACCCAGAGGGTCGAGAAACCTCCAGTTTGACTGGCGTCGGCATAAGGCACAAATACCAGCGACTGCTGCCCATTATCTGTGGTTTTGATCTCGGTGGCATAAGCCAATGTTCCAACCCAGCCTTTCGGTAGTTTGTCCTGCGCATCGGTCAGCTTGATATTGTCTTGAAGCGGGTAAACAAATGTTGTTTTATCCAGCTGGAGCTGCGGATTGAGTGATTGATCCAAGGCAAAGACCTGTGGTCCCCTTTTTAGGGTAAAGCTATTGGGATAAGTTTTTCCGCCATTGATAATTTCGGTTTCTATAGCAAAGGAAACGGTGATTTTATCCTTGTCTTTCCATTGCCGCTCGATTTTTAGCAATTGATCGGGACCAGCTTGATAGCTTTTGCCATTGACTGTTGCAGTATAGTTTTTAGCCCATTCCGGAACGCGCAATTGAAGTGGAAATTGTGCCGAGCCTGGAATGTGAATTTGTACCGTCGCCGTACCCTGTCTTGGAAATTCACTTGTTAAGGTAAGTTCCAAGGGTATGGTCTTTTGAGATGAAGTCTTGATATTCTCCTTGATCTGTGCCGGTTCATACAGCAATAATGTTGGGATATTGTTGAGCATACCAAAATTCAAGTAAGGGATAAGTGCTATTCCTCGTGGAACACTGCTCAGGCAGCAGGTGATGTTACAGCGGTAGGGTTTTTCGCCAATAAGAGGTGTGTAGTAACTTACACAGCCGGTCTGCGGATTTTCGGCACCGAGCAGGTGGTTGTAGATGGTTTTTTCGATTTCATTGTAATATTTTAGATCGCCGGTAATTGAAAAAAGCTGCGTGTTGAATTGAAGCCAGGTCGTGGTGACACAGCCTTCACCCATGTGGGCTGAAGTGTCTGCCAGGAGGTAATGGTTATCCTGAAAACGCTCATGATCACTGGATGTACCTGTTGCAAATAATCTGTTGGCGCTGATATCATCAAAGGTATAATTGATGACCTGAAGTAATTGACTATCCCCAGTCAGACGGTACATCTTGACCAGTCCGACGATGTTTGAAAGCATTTCATAGGCTTTGGCGTTGGCTACCTTATCCACACGTTTGTGCTTTAAAATGGAGTTAACAATAGCTGGTCCACCTTCAAAGTCATATGCACGAATGATGTAGCGGCAAAATTCAAGGTATTTTTTATCGCCAGTCCATCGGTATAGATCTAACATGGGGTCAATGACGGAAGTTGCAGCCATGCCGACATGAGATCCTGATTTCAGAATATTTTTTTTCCCGGGGGTATCGCCGAAAGTGCCGCAAAGGAGGTCGCCAATTTGTACAGCTGCTTTCAAGGCCTTGGTATCTCCAACAGCACCATAGTAAGCAAGCAATCCAAAAAGATCGTATTTATGCACCCAGACATCCCAGGAAGTCCAACGGTTTTCTGCTAGGTAAGTGCCCAGATACCCATCGGCATCCTGTGTCTCGAGCAGGCGATGAAACATGCGGTCCATCTGTTGTTTCAGTCGCGGATCTTTGGTGACAATCCAGGTATTTGCTGCTGCCTCAAGATATTTTCCAATATGCTCACCGATCCATCGTTGTTTTCCGGGACGGTTTTCAAAACCAGCTAATAAACCTTCTTCATCAACCTGAAGCAGTCTTTTTTCGAGATTAAGCTGATAACGATTACCCAAATAGCCACTGATCCGATCTATTTGAGGAAGTTCAAGGTCATAGCGAGAGGGCACGACATAGTCGACTTTTGGGTTTGCTGCTGCGGTAATCAGCTGTGCTTTAGAATGCTGAATCGAGGTAAACAGCAGCAATACTGTAGCTGTTAAAATAAGACGAAGAGACATGATTATGTAAATAAGGTTAATAATTGAATTTCAGGTTATAAAATGTTGTATTCTTGCCAAAAAGGAATGGACGTCTGTGCTCCCATACGGGTAACAGAGATTGCTGCAGCTTTGGAAGCCAGTTTGACCGCATCGACGATCGGCATGTCCTTGGCAATACAGGCGGCAAGGACGCCACAGAACGTATCGCCTGCGGCGGTACTGTCCACTGCCTTGACTTCTTCCGCCGGAATCTGAATATAGTCATCCTTTTCCTTGAGCAGTGAACCTTTAGCGCCTAGGGTAACAATGATTATACCCGGGCATTTTTGATATAAATAGTCTGCCGCTAGGGCGGCCTCTTCCCAGTTTTCAATCGTCATGCCGGTATAAAATTGTGCTTCAGCTGTATTAAGCACGAGGATATCAACTTGTTGGAGTATTTTGTCTGGCAGGGCCTGTGCTGGGGCCGTGTTGAGTATAATTTTGGTATCATGCTGCACGGCAATGTCAATGGCCTGTTCGATGGTTTCTAGTGGAATTTCAAGCTGCATAAGTAATACTTTGCCGGAAATGATCTTATGCTTAACCGATTGAAGTTCCTTGGTTGTAAGTGTTGCATTGGCTCCCGGTGCGACGAGAATACAATTCTCCCCTTTCGCATCCACGGAGATAAGGGCTATGCCCGAAGGATTTTCTTCGTCCCGGAAGATGGTGTCAACCTGAATGCCTTCTTGCTGGAAATGCGCAATAGCCTGCTGGCCGAAGATATCTGTACCAACTTTAGCGATAAAGGCGACTGCACTACGGGACCGCGCCGCAGCAACCGCCTGATTGGCTCCTTTGCCACCGGGGACCATAAAAAATTGACCACCTAAAATAGTTTCTCCGGGTGCAGGAAGATGTGCTGCCTTGACCACCATATCCGTATTTGAACTGCCTAAAACGACAATAGTTGCGCTGCTCATAATAATTAGGTTTATACGCTGTTACTGAATTGATAACCAAAAGTACAGATTTCGTATTTCAGTTAATTATAACGGCTATTTTTTTCGTACAGGTAAGGGCAGGATAGTTAAAGCAACATCATTCCTATTTTTTGATTTATATAAAGTATCTTAGTATATATTCTCCGAGAGGAAATAAGACCAGTGTAACTTATAAAGTTTTTAGCGTATTTATCATGTAGATGTTCAAGCTATGAATATGACCAATGCAATAGCTCAATTTTTAAAAATACTTGAAATAAGTGACTTTTCTGCTACGCCCAAGTATCTGCAGTTAGCCAATACAATTGTTGATGCCGTTAAAAATGAAATTTTATCGAAAGATGATATGTTGCCTTCGATTAACGAGCTGAGCGGTTATCTTGATATTTCACGCGATACGGTGGAGAAAGCATACCGTTATCTAAAACAGCAGGAAATTATCGCATCTAATCCGGGGAAAGGTTATTATATCAATAAAATAGATGTGCAGTCCAAGGTAAAGATCGCCCTCTTTTTAAATAAGCTCAGCACACATAAAAAAATTGTCTATGACTCCTTTGCGCGTGAGTTGGGTGATTATGCCAATTTGGATTTATTTGTATACAACTCGGATCTTTCTTATCTGAATACGTTGCTTGGAAGTTTGACCAAGACGTATGATCATTACGTGCTATTTCCGCATTTCAAAGAAGGACGGGATAAAGCTCCGGATATCATCCGAAAAATTCCGGCAGAAAAACTCATGTTATTGGGTCGTTTTATTGAGGATGTACCGGGCGAATTTCCTGCTGTTTATGAAAATTATGAGCAGGATATCTATAGTGCCCTGGAAGAGGCTAACGAGTCATTAAGTAAATATCAGATGCTCAAATTGGTCTTTCCAGATCATAGCGATTTTCCGAAAGCTATTATTAAAGGATTTTATAAATTCTGTCAGCAATATGCATTTGATCACGAATTGGTTGCCGATCTTCATCGTGAAAAGGTTGTAAAAGAGACTTGCTACATCAACATTATTGAAGATGACCTCGTCAAGTTACTGAATAAGATTATACAGAAAAAATTGGTCATTGGGATGGATGTTGGGGTTATATCCTATAATGAAACACCATTAAAAAAATTTATATTGAATGGTATTACGACGATATCGACCGATTTTGAAATGATGGGACGATTGGCTGCCGAATTGATCCGAAGTAAATCCAAGGATCGGGTTGAAGTCCCATTCTATTTAAAGCTTAGGCCCTCCGTATAGGTCAAAAAAAGCAGGCTAATCAAGACGATTAGCGTGCTTTTTTTGACAGATATGATCTAGCCCTTTATGTATTATAGTGTAATATTAAAGAAGCAGCTCGTTTATTCTTATTTCTTTATCGTCTTCACAGGGAACAAATCAATAACACCTTTTGCAACCTTGCTGATGTTATTAATTGCTTTTTCTGGATTGTCAACATCGCCAGAACCACGTGCCTGCCAGATCACTGCGTTTGTTTTACGATCGATGGCTTCGATAATCAAATGGCCATAACGATAGCGTTCTTTTGCAACTGGGTAATAACCGCCGCCATAGTAATATGGTGAAAACCATGGACGGTACCAGCCCCAGGGGCCACCCCATCCGTAATAACCGCCGCCGCCATAGACCAAACGGCTTTTATTGTTGACAATGGTAATATACCGAAATAGTAAATCAGGATTATCTTTAGAATATTGTAGGCCCTTTGCCTCCAGCGCAGTATTCGCAGCATCCAGGATATTAGCTTTGGCGATATCGTTGTCAAAATAAGACTTCGAAAGCGAGTCTACCGGAGGTAACCAAGCATAGGTCTTGAAAGGAGTAAAATCCATCTTTTCTACCCGAGTGGTATTGTATTGATAAGACGAACATGATGCGAGTGCGACGCAGAGCACCAAAAATAATAGAATCTTTTTCATCGTAGTAATTTATTTATCAACTGTGATGAATCTACCATGAGTATTTTGTCGCTGCATTGGACAACCACACTCATGATGGTTCATGGCCTATATGGAACTTATATTTATTTAACTAATTTGTTTTTATTCTTTATCCGCATACCTTTCAATTGTAAAAATAGTACAGTTGACGGTCTTCATGGCAATTGTTTTTTTATCGTCCGGGATGCTACCATCCTTTTTGATTTTACAATCTATTGCTTTAGACAAAAAACTATAAATATGGTTTAATCCGAATTGTAAAATTAATAAGGATATTTTGCCACCAACGGAATCTGCCTTCCTGGACCAAAAGCTTTTGGACTAACACGCAGGATAGGCGGAGCTTGAAAACGCTTGAATTCCGCATTATTAACCAATTTACATACCCTTTCTACTAACGATTTTTCAAAGCCCATTGCTACAACCTCAGATCCTGCTTTCTCATTTTCGATGAGTTCAAAGAGGATTTGATCCAATAGATCGTATTCCGGCAGCGAGTCCAAATCTTTTTGATCTGGCCGAAGTTCCGCAGAAGGCGCTTTTTCAATGGTATTGACTGGAATGATCTCCCTTTCTCGATTGATATAGCGCGCTAAATCATAGGCTTTGGATTTGTAAACATCACCGATTACAGAGATGGAACCTGCCATATCACCATAGAGTGTACCATATCCTACAGCAGCCTCACTTTTGTTGGATGTATTGAGTAAAATATTGCCGAATTTATTGGAAGCGGCCATCAGAATTACCGCACGTGCGCGCGCTTGAATATTCTCTTCAGTCGTATCTGGCTGCAGCCCTTCAAAAAGAGGAGCTAAACTATGTTCGAAGGCATTGGCAATATCTTTGATCGGAACGATATAATGTTTGCAACCGGTATTGTTGACGAGATCCATCGCATCTTTTATCGAATGGTCGGAAGAGTAGACCGATGGCATCAGAATGGCTAATACATTATCGGCACCCAGAGCCTCGCAGGCCAAAGCAGCAACTAAGGCCGAATCTAGCCCACCGGACAAACCTAAAACCGCCTTCTTGAAACCAGATTTTTGAAAATAATCACGTAGCCCGAGGATCAATGCATCATGTATAAGAGCCATCTCAGCAATAGACTCTTTCGAAGATGCTGTGGTGGAGGTTATATTTCGTTGATGATAAGTGACAAATTGAAGATCTTCTTCAAAGCTTTTTAGTTCAGCAATTTTTGTTCCTTCATTATTCAGGGCGATTGAACGGCCGTCAAAGATAATATCCATGTGAGCGCCAATTTGATTGACATAAATGAGCGGTCTGCCAGACTTTGTTACCTGTTGGCTGAGGACCTTGATCCGTTCATCAAAATGGGTATAGGAAAAAGGGGATGCCGCAATGTTGATGAGGAGGTCTGGATTTTCTTTTCTCAGCTCTGCCATGGGATCACCAACGTAAGAATTGCCCCCTTCGTCATCATCCCACAAATCTTCACATATGGTTAAGGCGATTTTTACGCCGTTCAACTCGATACAATCAAAACGTCTGCTGGGTTCAAAATAACGATATTCATCAAATACATCATAATCGGGCAAAAGGCCTTTTTTAACAATGTTTCGGACTGCCCCATGCTCAATAAATACAGCAGTATTATAAAGCTCTTTACCCTCAGGATCACTGTTTTTGACTGGTGCCCCAATGATACAGGCGATATCCTGACAATGGGCTGCGATTTGATGAATAGCTTCATCGCATTGACGTTTAAAGGCCTTACTTCGCAAAAGATCCTTGGCAGGGTAACCACCAATTGCAAGTTCGGCAAAAATAATAAGATCGGCCGTTGCTTCTTTGGCCTGTTGGATCGCGTTAATTATTTTTTTAGTATTTGCTTCAAAATTACCGATATGGTAATTCAATTGTGCTAAAGCTATTTTCATATGCTATTAATCGTCTAACTAAATAGGATACCAATTGATGTTGGATCTTCTCACAAATTTATTTCTTTTTTTTGATACTCTGTCCGTCCTTATGCGAATAAAAGCGCTAAGATTTTATTGCCACTTTCGGCTCGCAAGCGGAGTGCATGCACAGTGAGTCCACGTTGGGTCCACCTTTTAAACTGCTGTCATTGTAGATGCACGCTTTTTACAAGTTGGGAGCAAATCGACGTTAGGAATAACTTTTTTATATGCTATTTACAAGAAGCAGTATGGAAAATTGCAAATGAGCACCGATTGGTTATACAGCCCTTTGGCTGAAGATTTTTGTTAGGGAAAGTCGAAAGGTTAGTAGACTCCCTTTTAAGGCACAAGGAGTGCTAAATTGTTTTAACATAATTTTAACAACGTTAAATGCTGTTAAATTTCTTGACATGAAAGCAGATCTGTAGTACCTTTGATATATCAAAAGAAACGAAAGATATTAAAAATAATATATAAAGAAGAAAGATATTAAAAATAATATATAAAGAACTTTTCATAATTTAGGTTAATAATTGGTTAGGTAAAGCTCGGAGTTCCCCACTTCGAGCTTTTATTTTTTTGAAGATAAATTTCATGCCTTTTCAAATCTAATTTTAAGCCTTTGGGTGTTTTTTCAGAACAGCTCTTCCAATAACGTTAAATTTACCGCTTGAGATAGGTGACTCAGTAGAAACGGTTGCACGAGTCTATTGTTGAATACCCCTATGGAACGAAAAAGCTCCTAAAATGAGATCATTTTAGGAGCTTTTATGCTTTATTGTTTCAGAAGGGGCGATAATTATTTGATATCTGTAACTTCAATGACAAAATCCAATGGTGAGTTTGCCGGAATAGTTCCCACAGCCTGGTTTTGGTATCCATAAAGGGAAGGTGCCATGATGTGAATTTTACTGCCTTTTTGTAGACCTTTTTCCGTTAAGCCGCCCAATTTCATGTCACCGATTTTTTGCGGAGCAAAAGCAAAGGTCCAAGTAGGAATAATGGTGCTATAAAATGGATATTGATACCCTGTGTTTGTGATGATTTCAAATTCTTTGGCAGTATCAGTTTGATCAAATACACTTCCACTCAATAATTTTCCAACATATTTTACAGTCGGTTTAAATTTTAAGTATTTACCATTTAATGTGTCAACCACTTTATATTCATAATTTCCGGTTCCTTCGGCAAGAATTTCATACCAAATTCCTGTTTCGCTATTGTATTGTGCAGCAGGGTAATTTTGGCTAACGTAATTTTTAAGTGTTACAGAATCCGTTTTAAATTGTGCATTCGCATCATAAACAGGCGCATCGTCACTTTTGTTACAGCTTACAATAAGAAAAGCGATTGCTGCAATTCCCATGAATAGTGGTGATAACAGTTTTTTCATTGTATTTTTTTATTGGTTTTTCAAGGAAAAGCTATTTTCTTTATGAAAGTAGCTTTGCAAATGTATATTATTTTTTCTTCGTTAAAAGTTTTCACTGTAAGAATTAACATTTTGATACAGTAATTTACACTTCTGGACGTGGAATTAGCTGTTTGGTATTGAACCGACATAATTACGCAGATCAGCATGTTGACTATGCTGGCACATTGGCTACTTTTGGTGAGTGCCTACAAAAAAGCCATTTTCACTAGGAAAATGGCTTTTTTGTCTACTGTATTTTTAGTAGATATAATACAGAATTGTTAGCTGTTTTTATGAAACAAGACAATTATTATTGATTTTTGATGTCAATAACCTCAATCGTAAAATCTAAAGGAGATTTTGCAGGAATAGTAACATTTCCTGTTGAAGAGTCTTTTTGGTCATTATCACCATATGCCCATGGAGAGGGTGTAATAAATCTAATTTTTGATCCTTTTTTTAGCCCGTTTGTTGTAATGCCTCCTGTATTTTCTTCTTTACCATTAAAAGTAATTGATTTTGGTAAAAAGGCAATTTGCCAAGCTGGAATTACTTTGGAAAGGTTGAAAGAAGCTGTTTTTCCCTCCTCTGTTTGCTGAAAGACAGTTCCACTTGGAACAAGTTTTCCAACATATTTTACGGTCACATTAGGGGCAATAATTCCGCCATTTCCACTGAATGAGTAAGTGTAAGAACTCTCATCTCCTGCAGCTAAAACTTGATATGCTAATCCCAATGAATCAATGTATTGTACATTTTGAAGTTGGTTATCTGCAACATATTTTTTAATCAGGGGGAATTGTTCATCAATTCTTTTTTTATTGATCGAATCTTGAACACGTTGTTTCTCTATTTGCTCTTTGTAATAAGCATCCCAATCAAAATTATCTTTATTACAAGCTGTAAAAAGAACCCCAAGACACAAAAACGCCATTAATAATTTCGTGATATTTTTCATAATTTCTTAAAGTGTGTATTAATTATAAAATCCAAAACGCAGGAATAATGGAGTTCGCTACACGTAAATGTTAAATTATTCTAAAAAAATAGCTAACTCCTTTGAGTTCAAGTATTTTTGTTGTATGTTTTTTAGCCGAAATTCACTGTCAAAACGTAGGAGAGTTGGGAAGATCATTTTTCTTCCTTGTAGCAATTGCAAAGCTAAAGGATGGTATTGTCCTGTTTTCTTTCTTTTGCTTAAGGGCCTCCATATACTTTGGTCAAAAGCAATGTCTTGGATAGATTCTGCATCTAAATGAACGGCGTAATAGCGCTCATTGATTAATTGGACAATCTGCTTTTTTGTAAAGATTTCCTGTTCCATTTTTCGGCAGTAGCTACACCAATCCGTATGAATAAAGAGCAGTGTTTCGCGTGGTGAAACGGCCAGGAGTGAATCCAATTGCGCAAAATCAATCCAATTTATCCGCTCCTGTCCATAGTGGCAGAGCGGATAAAAGAATAGGATTAAGAGCACATATATTTTTTGGAAATGCTTCATATCCCAAATTTATGTTAATGAAAATGACCAACACGAAGTCCAAACGTGTAAGTACGGGGGCGTGTTGGACCATAGATATAGTCTGAATCACGTAGCGCTCCCTTGTCGAAGTCCTTCTGAAAAGCATTGAACATGTTTTGTACTCCACCAAAAATTTCGATGCTGAAATCCTTATGTATTGGAAAGGTGTAGCCTAAGCGGAGATTTAATTCCACAAAGTCCCGGGCATTTTTGAGGGTCATCACATCATTTTGAATGTGTGGAACAATCATTTTTCCCGTATATACTCCAGTCAGATCGATCGCAAATTGTTTGGTTGCTTTCAGGTTGCTATTCAAATAACCATAAATGTTGGGGGTACGGACATATTTTTTGGTGAGGATATCCTGCCCATCTTCTTTTCCTGTATAGATGATTTGGTCTTTCTTGTAACGTGAGCGCTGGATCGTCCCGCCGGTTTGGATAGAAAACCAGGAGGATGGCGCGATATTGATTTCAATATTAGAACCATACACCCGGGCCCCTTCACCATTTTGCATTTCCTGGATAATCAATCCGTCTTTTTCAGACGCCATGACGTTGACAAACTGATTATTTAGATCCGTGTAAAATCCCTCCACGAGCAAACTGGTTTGTACATTTCCGAAATTTTTATTGTAGCTAAAAGAACCTGTATACGCATTGGAGTATTCTGTTTTCAGATTTTCACCGATCAATACAAATACTTGGTTTCCGCCAATGGAAGTGACGTGCATGTCTTCATTAAATGCTTGTGGTGCGCGGAAGCCACGTGCATAGCCGCCTCTAAATTGAAGGTCTTTTGTGATATCGTATAAGATGGTCAACCGTGGGCTAAAGGTGCCGAAGCGCTGATCCGAGTTTCGGTTTATACCTGCAAGACTATATTTACCGTCAACATAGGTGTAATCATATCGCGCTCCGATTAACGTTTTAAAATTGCTTAAAGGCTTCCATTCGTATTGGGCATAACTGCCTAGTCCTTTGTTCTGCTGATCAATGGTTCGTTTATAACCTGGTATTTCATCCTGGGTATTGTTGTATGAAAACTCCACTCCGGCAGTAAATACATCTCTTTCAAAGTTGTAGGTATATTGTCCCCCGGCAACTAGCGCAATATCATTCGTTTTTCCATAGGCATTTGCTGCTAATGTGCTGTCCGCAAGGGTTGTTCCGCCCCCAAGACCGCCATAGTAGCTGTCGCGAACAGTTTTCTGTATAGAGCCATACAACGACATTTTTTGCTTATAATCTGTGGAATAGTGATCGTATGTGATTCCGCCAACAAGCGAACTGGTTTCCAACTGCTCGGTGATCTGCGTCAGGTGCGGTACTTTATCGAGTTGATCACCACCGCGGCGGAACTCGTTCACGGTGCTAAAGTCCACCGTTATCTTATCCAGGTCACTCGGCTTGTAAAATAATTTTGTGCCGAACGTGGTGTTACGAAGTTTGGTTATTTCCGAAAAACCATCACCATTCGCATCGTAAGCTTCCCGATTACGGTGCATACCGTAGAATGTGGCTCCTCTTTTGAGGTCTTCCGAAACGGTGGAGGTATTAAAATCCACTGTATTATCCCAGCTTTTGCCGCCAATGAGTGAGTTGGTGGATTTTACTTGCCAGTCGTTTTCTACCGGATCTTTTGTAATAATATTGATTGTTCCAGCGATCGCATTGGCACCAAATAATGCCGAACCACCACTGCGCACAACCTCAATACGATCGATCATACTTGTTGGAATCTGATCCAATCCATACACGCTATTTAATGCGGAAAATACCGCCCTACTGTTGATCAATATTTGTGAATAGGGGCCTTCGAGGCCATTCAGGCGGACTTGTGAAAAGCCGCAATTCTGGCAATTGTTTTCTACCCGTACACCCGGCTGATAATTCAATGTTTCCGACATGGCAACAGATTGTGTTGCATTAAATAATTTAGGCCCTATGACATTGACAACCACGGGGGCGTCCTTACGTTTGACGCCATAGCGTGTAGCCGAAACAACGACCTCATCCAAATTGAGGTTGTCTTCTTCCAGTTGAATTTGCAAAGGCGACTTCAACGTGTCTAAAGAGATGACTTTGCTGAAGGAGCGATAGCCCACTGCCGATATATTTAAGGTTACTTTTTGCGTTGGTATGGCGGATAGCTTAAAGTACCCGTTTGGATCGGATGTAGTTGCGAGCTTGCTGTTTTTTAAAGTCAGTGTACCAGAGGGAACCGCCTCATGGTTTTTGTTGAATAAGTAGCCTTCAAGTTTTGATTGGGCGTATATAGTGGATGTACCAACCAGTAATGTGGCCAGTAAAGTGTATTGCTTTAGCATCGTAATTTTATGAAAATTTTAAAAATACAGGCCTCGTATAACATGATCTGTTCCTCGTTATGAACGGCGTTCAAGGCATTGCGTCTTATCGGAAGCAGGGTAATAGCTTGTTTCCGACAAGGTAATGTATGCCGATGAGCTCACTGAAACCATCGTAACAGTATTCAGCGAAAGTTCGCTATTGTAACAGGGACAATTCTCAAAGAAGAGGCAAATAAAAATGGGATCAAAGATGATATATTGATAGCGGTATTTCATGCTGTCGTTCTGGAGCCAAGCGATTTAGCACATACGTAATCTCTTACTTGTTTGCACCAAGTTCGTTTGATCGTTATGGAACTAGGGACAGGCCCTCGAAATCTTTGATTTTTGGTTTATGCTAAGCTGGGGGGACCACGTAAGTGGTAATGATCGATCGTTGTGGTGATCGCCTCCGGACAAAATGAATTATAATGCTCTTCTTTTACTTCACGCGGAATAGGAAGTTCAAGGACGGTAAATTCGGTTTGTACGTAGGTATTGTGATAGATGACATTGAGGTATTCGATCTGGTCATCTGTTTCTTGCGGCTTTTGTTTTTTTGTAAAATCATAAGGGTGGGTGTGCATGACAATTTCACCGGTTGATTTTACCTCCTTGTGCATAAAAACAACACCCGAAATAATAATCAGCGACATTAATACCAATTGGCATAATGCGATAAGCTGACGTGGGGATTTTGTTGTTTTTCGGTACATAAAAAAGCGCTACTTTTTAGGGTAACGCTTCAAAAATACGATTTTATTTTGTGAGTATTCGTGATCCACTCATTAAAAAATTATAAAGTTTCTATGTGCTAAGCTTAACTTGCTTCCTGATTATTTAATCAGATGATTGTTGTCGTCTGGAAATACAACGGAAGGTTTAAACTGCTTAGCTTCTTCAAAGTCCATGTTCGCGTAGGAAATAATGATGACGATATCGCCAACTTGAACCAGGCGAGCCGCAGCACCATTCAAACAGATAATACCTGATCCACGTTGACCTGGGATGACGTATGTTTCAAGACGGGCTCCATTATTGTTGTTTACGATTTGAACTTTCTCGTTAGCGATGATATTTGCGGCATCCATCAAATCTTCATCTATTGTGATACTACCCACATAATTCAATTCCGCTTGTGTGACTTTAACGCGGTGAATCTTGGATTTCATTACTTCTATTACCATGGCGCAAAGGTAGGGCTTTCTGCTGAATTTGAAAGATTTGTCAATTAATTTGACAAATTATTCAGAATCATATTATCAATCAAACGGACACCTTCAACCCAGCCAGTGACAAGTGCGACATGCTGCTTGCTGAAATCGATGTGGTTGACTTCTTTTAACGTTGAACTTTCACATAGCGCAAAGTATTCAACGCTAAGCCCATCGGTGTCTGTTAAAATCTGCAGGGCTTTGTCTTTTATTTCCGCTAGTGGGATAGGGTCATGTATATGATCTTTTACGAATTGCAGAGAACGGGAGAGTGCCAAAGCTGTTCTTTTTCCAGCTTCACTTAAGCGCGCGTTTCTAGAGCTCAGTGCTAGGCCGTCTTGGTCTCTAATGATAGGACATATCGCCAATTGAATCGCGAGATCCTTCATGGCTATCATGCGTTTAATAACCATGACCTGCTGAAAATCTTTCTGCCCGAAACAAGCAATATCCGGTTGTACCAATGTAAATAATTTATAGACCACCTGCGTGACTCCTTGGAAATGGCCGGGGCGTCTTTCACCTTCCCAAATTTGGTCCAGTTCGCCAAGATCGAGATGCCAGGCCTCATTTTTATCGGGGTACATCTCATCAACACTTGGTAAGAAAAGAATGTCGCAATCAACGGATTCCAGTAATCTGATGTCGTTTTCAATGGGCCGTGGATATTTTTCGAGATCTTTCGGATCGTTAAATTGTGTGGGGTTTACAAAAATGCTGCAAACACGAATATCACTGATCGGTTTTGCATAATTTAATAGGGATAAATGTCCTTCATGTAAAGCGCCCATCGTAGGGATTAGGGCGATTTTTTGACCTGTTGATCGGGCTTCTTGCAGGTATGCTTGGAGAGATGCTTTCGTTTTGAAAATTTCCACTTTGCTATTTAGTTTTTTGTTGGCAAAGGTGCATAATATTTTGGGAATATAAAACGATGATTAATAGTAAATTGCATAGTAAGTATTTTTTTCGTACCTTTGTAGACCGATTTTACTGTTCGAAAATAATAAATAAAAATAACTGGAGATGGCAAAAACGAAGATATTGTTTATTACTCACGAGATGTCGCCTTTCCTCGAATTAACTAAAATTTCTGAAATTACACGTCAACTTCCGCAAGCGATGCAAGAAAAGGGTTTTGAGATCCGGATCTTAATGCCGCGTTTTGGGAATATCAATGAGCGTCGAAATAGATTACATGAGGTTATTCGTCTTTCAGGCTTGAACATTGTTGTGGATAATAATGATAATCCGCTAATTATTAAAGTTGCTTCATTACCTGCGGCCCGTATGCAGGTATATTTCTTGGATAATGAAGACTACTTTCAGCGTAAAAAAGTTTTTAGTGATGAGCATGGCGAATTCTTTGCAGACAATAATGAGCGTTCGGTGTTCTTCTGTAAAGGAGCATTGGAAACTGTGAAGAAATTAGGTTGGTCCCCTGATGTAGTACACTGTCATGGATGGTTCTCTGCTTTGGTACCGGCTTACGTGAAGACAACGTATAAAGACGATCCTACATTCAAGGATGCAAAAGTGATGTACTCTTTGTTCAATGAAGAATTTAAAGGTACATTAGGTACAAAGTATGCTGAAATGGCGCCCGAGGGCTCCTTTAAGGCTGCGGATGCGCAGGTGTACGGCGATGGTAGTTATGAGGCGATCTACAAAGGTGCTTTGCATTTTACCGATATGGTGGTTGTCGCTGACGAAAATGTCAACACGGAAATAGTTGATTTTGCTCGATCAAAAGATATTCAGGTTTTTGAGCCTAATGGCGATCAGGACTACGATGCTTTTGGAGAAGTATATGATCAGTTTGCGCCAGAAGAAGTAGAAGCTTAAGCTTTACCTTTCGAAGCGTTTCGAAAAACAAACAGACAATAATATAGAAAAAGGCTATTCTCAAGGATAGCCTTTTTTTTATGCGACTCTTTTTCTTCTGGTCGAACCGTTATTTCAATGATTTTCGTTGCGCTACCTGCCAGAAACCTTTTGTCGCAATAAATATAGCTGCGAATTGCTATCTTCGCAGTAATCTGTCAATGATTTTAGATGTTCATACCAGGGAATCTCAGCGAAGATGAATCGGTTTTGATCTATACCTCATAGGTTAGGTTATCAAATAGCATACATTGGCTGTATTTTATTGTATATAATTCGTGTCATGAAAATTAAGGTAGGATTTGGATTTGATGTCCATCAGATGAAAGAAGGTCATCCATTTATTGTTGGTGGAGTGCAATTGGAGCATCATGCTGGTGCCTTTGGGCATTCTGATGCCGATGTGTTGGTCCATGCGATATGTGATGCCATTTTGGGCGCTGCCAATTTAGAAGATATTGGCTACCACTTTCCAAATACAGATATGCGCTGGAAAGGCATTAGTAGCTTATTGTTGTTAAAAGAATGTATGGCGCTGATTGCTGCGAAGGGATATACGCTTGGCAATATTGATGCGATGCTGTGCCTGGAAGCTCCTAAGATAAAACCCTACATTCCACAAATGAAGGTTAAACTGGCTGAAGCAACGGGTTTGGATATCGATGACATCTCTATTAAAGCAACAACAAATGAAACAATGGGATTTATCGGTCGTCAGGAAGGGGTGGTTGCCTATGCGGTTTGCTTGATTGAACGCGCGTAGTTCGCCACAATATTTTCACGTTTAAATTCTTGCTTTTGGCCCAATTAGTAATACCTTTGCCAAAGTAGGGATTCTTGGCACACTATCTGATAGAGTGTGCATTAATGTCTTAATTCAAGTCTTTAAAGATCAAAATGATGCCCTATCCAAGTTTGCAAAATGCAACTGCGGTTGGAAAAATGGTCTCTCCATTGCGGTCTTTACAATGAATAATATTTACGTTTGAAATTTAGTAAATAGATGAAACGAGTATCAAAAAAAAATCAACTTACTGAGGCTGATGTCAAGCGGTATACGTTCAATTTTTGGAAAATTATCGTCGGGATTGTCTCGATAGGTTTTCTCTTTATATTGAGTATACGTCTTGGCCTATTTGGAAAATTACCCTCCTTCAGTGATTTGGAAAACCCCAAAAGTAATTTAGCGTCTGAAGTTATCACGGAAGATCATAAGGTATTGGGAACGTATTATGTCCAAAACCGTTCCAATGTAAAGTATAGTGAATTGTCACCTTATTTGGTCAAAGCATTGGTTTCTACAGAGGATAAACGCTTTTATGATCACTCCGGGATAGACTACTCACGGACATTTACAGTTATCTTTCACACCTTGACAGGTAACAAACAGGGGGGGAGTACCATTACACAGCAGCTGGCTCTGAATCTATTTTCGGATGGACGGCAAAAGAATTTTCTAAAGCGTGTCATCCAAAAATTTCAGGAATGGATTACCGCTGTTCGTTTGGAAAGAAATTATACCAAAGATGAGATTATTACCATGTATTTTAATACGGTAGACTTTGGTGCTTATAATACCTACGGAATCAAATCCGCTGCGCGGACTTATTTCAATACGACTCCGGATAAACTGACGGCGGAACAAGCAGCCCTTTTGGTAGGAATGCTTAAAGGCCCGGGAGCATATTCTCCTGTGCGGTACCCCGAAAAATCACGTACGCGCCGTAATACAGTATTGAACAATATGGTTGCCGCTAATTTTATTTCGGCAGAGGAAGCTACCAAAGCGAAGGAGAAACCACTTGGTTTAGAACTGAAGATTGCAAATTACGGTGAAGGTTTGGCACCCTATTTTAGAGCGGTATTAAAGGATGAAATCAAAAAAGAATTCGCAAAATTGTCCATCACCAAACCAGATGGTACGCCGTATGACCTCGATCGTGATGGATTGAAAATCTATACGACGATCAATATGTCGATGCAGCAATATGCAGAGGATTCGCAAAAAGAATGGATGAAGCAATT
Source organism: Sphingobacterium sp. UBA865 (assembly GCF_002295765.1). Lineage (NCBI taxonomy): Bacteria > Pseudomonadati > Bacteroidota > Sphingobacteriia > Sphingobacteriales > Sphingobacteriaceae > Sphingobacterium > Sphingobacterium sp. UBA865. The sequence continues at coordinate 213,457 of NZ_DBGB01000031.1, forward strand.
GCAGTCTAAATTTTCCGCACAATGGAAAAATAGGGATCCTTTTAAAGGCGACAAAGCCAAACTGCTCATGAGTGGAATGAAGCGCTCTGACCGTTACCGTATTTTGAAAGAAGAGGGCTTGAATGAAGACGCAATCAAAAAGGCTTTCAATGTCAAGGTTCCGATGAATATTTTTACGTGGAAGGGAAGTGTTGATACGATAATGACGCCAATGGATTCCATTAAGTACAATAAACTCATGTTGCGCAATGCGATGATGTCTATGGAGCCGAAGACCGGACACATCAAAGCTTGGGTTGGTGGTATTGATTTTGACCACTTCAAATATGATCAGGTAAAAATGGGTACGCGTCAGGTCGGATCGACGGCGAAACCATTTACGTACGCGGTGGCGATTGACAACGGTTATTCACCATGTTACAGTATTCCCAATTACCAACAAACCTATAATGGGTGGACGCCAAGAGGAAATGCACAAGGTGGGAACCCGATTACTTTAGCGAAGGCATTGGCTTATTCGCAAAACTATGCGACGGCCTATTTGGTACACGAAGTTGGTGCTGCAGAAGTGGCCGCATTGACTAAACGGATGGGTATAACAAGTGATGTGCCTAATTATCCATCGATCTCATTAGGTGCTTATGAAGCGTCGGTCTTTGATATGGTGGGGGCTTATTCGGCATTTGTGAATCAAGGAACCTGGATTGAGCCAACTGCGATCTTACGTATTGAAGATAAAAATGGTACACCGATCTATGATAAAGCACCAAAGGTCGTAAAAGCCCTAAATAGTGAATCTGCTTATATTATTGTTGATATGTTGAAAAAAGTGGTATCCCAAGGTACGGCGAGACGTATTCAATGGATGTATAAGCTCACCAATCCAATTGGTGGTAAAACAGGTACAACCAACGATAACTCAGATGCCTGGTTTATTGGTATCACACCGGAACTGGTTACGGGTGTTTGGACTGGTGCAGAAGATCGAGGCATTAGTTTCGACAGGATGGAGTACGGACAGGGGGCTGCAGCAGCGATGCCAGTATTCGCTTACTACATGCAGAAAGTGTATAAAGATTCAAATTTGAAGTATACCAAGGGCGATTTTGAGCAACCGCAGGGTGGGCTTACCCGTGTCATTGACTGTAATCAGTATTGGGGCGGTGGTGGCTCCGATGTCGAAGATGGATCTACGGATTCAAGCGGAAAAGATGCGACTAAACTAAAAGATGATCGCTTAGGTTTCTAAGTTATTTTAACGAATACCATTGGGCCAGATAATAAATTTTTTCGAGATTTGTTGTCTGGCCTTTTTGCTGAACATGTTTGATATTGGAACGTAATGGACGTATTTGATTATAGAGAAGAATTAAAAAAGATACCACATCGACCGGGAGTCTATCAGTATTTTGATAAAAATAGTGAGCTGATCTATATCGGTAAAGCGAAGGATCTGCGTAATCGGGTCGGTTCGTATTTCGTGAATGAAAATCAGCTGAATGGCAAAACCCGTGTTTTGGTTCGCAAGATCAACCGTATATCTTTTACTATAGTTGATACAGAGATTGATGCTTGGTTGCTTGAGAATTCATTAATCAAGAAACACAAGCCCAAGTATAATGTTCTGTTGAAGGATGATAAAACCTATCCATGGATTGTCATCAAGAACGAACCTTTTCCGCGGGTTTTTTGGACCAGACAATATATCAAGGATGGGTCTCGTTATTATGGCCCCTATCCTTCGGTGGGGATGATGCATATTGTACTGGATCTGATCCGTGAATTGTTTCCCCTACGTACCTGCAATTTGGCTCTCACACAGGAAAACATACGGAAAGGCAAGTTTAAGATCTGTCTTGAATATCAAATTGGAAATTGTAAGGGGCCCTGTGAAGGGTACCAGTCCGAAGACGACTACGACCAGAACCTGAGTGATATCAAGGATATTCTGAACGGAAAGATTGCTGTGGTGACCAATCGTTTAAAGGAAAGTATTGGGACAGCAGCAGCGGCTTTGGATTTTGAAAGGGCACAGTTAATGAAGGCGAAGTTGGATAAGCTGGACAATTACCAGAGCAAGTCGACGGTGGTCAACTCATCCATTACCAATGTGGATGTATTTAGTATTGCTTCAGACGAGGGTTACGCTTTTGTCAATTACCTGAAAGTCATGAATGGTGTTATTATTCAGACACAAACCCTCGAAATGAAAAGGCGTTTGGACGAGAGTGAACAGGAGCTTTTGGCCTTGGCGATACCGGAGATTCGGGAGCGCTTCAAAAGCCTCTCGCGGGAAATTATCGTACCTTTTGAATTGGATATTGAAGAGAACGAACGGATTCGATTTACGATTCCGAAGTTGGGCGAAAAGAAAAAATTGCTGGAGCTTTCCCAAAAGAATGTGGCATTTTTTAGAAAAGAGCGTCTGTTGCAATATGAAAAGCTTAATCCGGATATTCGGACGGAGCGCATCTTAAAGCAGATGCAAAAAGATTTGCGCATGAATGTGCTCCCGCAACATATTGAATGTTTCGATAACTCGAATATTCAGGGGAATTATCCCGTATCGGCTATTGTTGTCTTTAAGGATGCAAAACCTTCGAAGAAAGATTACCGCCATTTTAATGTGAAAACCGTGGAGGGGCCCAATGATTTTGCCACGATGGAGGAGGCTGTTTTTAGACGCTATAGGCGATTATTGGATGAAGATCAGCCTTTGCCGCAATTGATCATTATCGATGGGGGAAAAGGGCAGCTGGGCGCAGCCTTAAAGAGTCTGCGCTTGTTGGGGATAGAACGGAAAGTCACGGTCATCGGCATTGCCAAAAGACTTGAGGAGCTTTTCTATCCGGGTGATCAGTACCCACTTTATTTGGATAAGAAGTCTGAAACCCTCAAGGTCATTCAACATCTACGGGATGAAGCACACCGCTTCGGAATCACCTTCCACAGAAATCAACGGAGCCGCAAAACCTTCGTTTCAGAGCTGGAAAATGTTCCGGGTATTGGAAAAACAACGGTTGAGAAAGTATTAACTGAGTTTAAATCGGTAAAAAAAGTGAAGGAAGCCTCCGATGAAGAGCTAAAAAAAGTGCTTAATCTGAAACAGATTAAAGCACTTCGTGAATATTTTGCAACGTAAAAATTTAAAAGAAGAATAGTTCGTGCATTCGAGGTCGGTAAAAAAGGTCTCCGTACGAACTTTTCAAAGCGAATTAATCATCGTAACCAAAACGTTTAAGGTAGTTCTTTTTACTTCTCCAGTCAGGAATCACCTTAACAAAAAGTTCGAGGAATACTTTTCCATCGATAAACTCTTCGATATCCTGGCGGGCATAGGTACCGACTTTTTTGATCATGGCGCCTGCTTTTCCGATGATAATATTTTTTTGAGAGTCGCGCTCTACAATAATTTCGGCAGCAATACGTGTGATATTTGCTTCTTCTTTGTATGATGTGACGATTACCTCTGTACTGTAGGGGATTTCCTTATCGTATAGTTTGAATACTTTTTCACGGATCATCTCAGAGACGAAGAAACGCATGGATTTATCCGTTAGCTCATCTTTCTCATAATAGGCTTCGTGAATCGGTAACTTGTCCTTGATGTAGTGCATCACGGCGGCGACATTATGATTTAATTTTGCTGAAATTGCAAAAACGGTATCTGGATTTAATTTTTCCTGCCAAAATTCAATCTTAGCCTTGACCTCTTCTTCCGAAGATTTATCAATTTTGTTGATAAGCACGGCAACAGGGGAATTTGTTTTACGCAATTTCTCCAGGACATCGTTCTCATCGTATTTTTCGTGGATATCTGTCACAAATAAAATAATGTCTGCATCGATCAACGATCCTTGGACAAAATTCATCATTGATTCTTGCAAAGAATAGTTTGGTTTGATGACACCAGGGGTGTCCGAAAACACAATTTGATGGTCTTCATCGTTTACAATACCGATAATGCGGTGTCTTGTCGTTTGCGCTTTGGGTGTAATGATAGACATTTTTTCACCCACTAAAGCGTTCATTAGGGTGGACTTACCAGCATTTGGCTTTCCGATGATACTTACGAATCCTGCTTTGTGTGACATTTTTCTAAATTTTATTAGGATTACAAAGAAACAAAATATATCTTTGTACTCCAATTCGGAAGGATCATAATCTTGTTTTTTCAAAAGAAAAAAGCAATTTTGTTCAAAAATATATTGCGGGGTGGAGCAGTTGGT